>JACPWC010000114.1 GCA_016197225.1 Chloroflexota bacterium | reverse complement strand
AGGTGACAGTTCTTTAGAAAGATTTCGTAATTCCTGCAAGCGGGCTTCCGGATCGGGAAGCTTTCGGGCCGACTCCAGTGCTTCTAGGAGTAGCCCTGGCACCTCCTTAGCAAGTTTTCGTAGCAGATCGATTCGGATCTCGAGTCGCGACTCAGCCCACGCGTCGGTGAGCGCTATGAATAGCAACCTATCGCGTTGCTGATCGGACCACAACTTTGCGAGTCGCCCAAATACCTCAGCCCGGTAGCGTCCAGGTTGCATCTGCTGGGCCGCGTCGAGCGCTTCTTCTAAGGCCAGCTCCTGCAACTGTGCCGGGAGGTGAGGGGCCATTAGGCTTATAGAAACTGCCTGGTCGAACACGTAACGCAAGCGCTGTGCCGCTCGCAGCGCCTCGACTTTCAACCCATTAGAGAGATGCTCCACCAGTTTACCCAAGAGATGTGCCGGCCCGACACTATCGCGAGTATCGCACCACTCACACACTAGCGCGATAATACGGCGTTGAGTGAGCTCTGAGGCATGCTTGGCTAGCTCGATCACCATGCCGTCTACTATTTTCTTCTTGGCCTCCAATTCATTGATTGTTGCCAGAAACGCTGGCTCAAGGCTGGAGGTTGCTTTCCCAGCCAGCCTTCGCAGTAGCCCCAACGCATCGTAGTTGTAGTCCGGCTGGTTACGTAACCAGGTTAAGATGCGCTTCTGCAACTCCTCAGGCGCGCGATCAATGAGATTTTCTAAGGCAAACCTTATATGCAAGAGATCAGTCAATTTCAAGCTTTCGAACAAGGTCCAGGCTTCGTCCAAATGTTCCACCGGTAGAACAGGGATCAGACCACTTAGCGCATCGCGTTTGTGCGTGAGGTCAGCCAAAAGCGACACATGCCCTAGAGCCCGGGCTGAGCTCCAGGCTTTGTGCTTGACGAGATCGTCCAACCACCAATATGGGATTGTCTCTGCCAGTGAGCGAAGGCTACTTTCAATCAGAGCGCACCGGATTTGGCGGTCAAAGCGGTTATCCTCCTCGGCCCATTGCCAGACATATGTCAGGTCGTTAAGGAAGCCGGCGTAACTGCCTTCAATTCTATATCGGGCCTTCGCCCAGCCCGAGTCCAGCGCAACCAACCGGAAAAGGTCGTCGGTGTTGCCAGCACCCACAAGATGCAGTGACAAATACTGGCGCGCATAGTCATCGCCAACCAAGCTCGGCCAGTTGCCATCGCACTGTGCCCGATACCATTCAACAATCCGCTCGTGCGCCTGTGCTGTGCCCTCGACAAGATCCCGAACGATCCAATCATGTTCTTTCTGTAGTCGGGATCGGTCTGCCTTTCCGAGGACGAAGTCTCTCATGCTGGCGTGGTAGAGTGCATAAACATAGGTGTTATCGGGCCCTTCTTGCTCGCGCAGGAACGGTCGCCAGCTCTCTGACAGCAAGTACTTACACTCATCAACTTCTAGGCTGTTCCACTCAGCCAGACGCTTGGCTGGCATCGGCTCCTGGGCTACTGCCAACATGCACAGCAGTGGCGCGTAGACGGCCTTCCACTTGATTCGTCCCTCGCCGCGCCCATTGAGTCCCCATCGCCAGTCTGCCCAATATTGGGCGTAATATTCAGTCAAACCAAAAGGAAGTTTCTCAAGCATCAGAGGGTAGCGCTGTCTGGACACAATCTCGACCAGCACGTATTTCAAATAGATCCACAGTCCGCCACTCTTCTCGGTAAGGATTTCGACAAACTCATTTTCACTGTAACCTTGGACTACGAGTTGGTCAGCGATCCCCTGTAACGTGCGCACTTGGTTTGCCAGATAGGCGCGCACATCTGCCAGATTCTCTTCGCCCAAAGCTCGAAGTTCCATCAGTACCGGCGGAGGTTCCATATTCAGCTTGATCGCTGGCGCCGGTCGGCGGGTCAGAATGAAGTAGACGCCATCCGGCAGTTGGCGAGGCAGGCCGAACACGTTGCCGTCCGGAGCGGTTCCGGCTTCATCTAGGCCGTCACATACAATGACTATCTTCTCGTCGCGTGTAAGACGCGCGGCAGCATGCCGAAGAAGATTCTCAAGAAAATCGGCATATTGCATGGGGTCATTTGGAAGCGCTTCGGGGTCGGTATATAGCTCAAGGCGATAACGTACAATAAGCTGAACAGATAATGAATGGATGGCCTCGCGTACCCGAAGTTCGCCGCCAACTTGATCAGCAAAGAGACAGGGGTAGCCACGTGTTTCCACGAGATGGGCTGCGAATGCGGTTTTTCCAGTGCCTGCATCGCCTGTAATCACAAGCGCTCCCGATTGACGTCGTGAGCCGTTCACAAATGAGTCAACCTGCTCCTTCAGCCAGTCGCGTCCCATGAAGCTTCGGGTCTGCACACGCTGTAAGACCGAGTCGGGTTGTCGCCAGTATAGCTTCAACGCAGTATAGGACCCGACAAAGAAGCCTTGTTTCTGACTCAGTGCATTCTCATACCCGTGCGCAATTTCTGCTACTCCGGCAAACTCCGCAACCAGTTCATCGATATTGCGGCCATTCTTTGGCGAGTTTTCCGGGGAATGGAACAACGATTGGAAAACCGGGTGAGTTCTAAGCTCAGCGTCCAGCCAGCGGAGAAAATCAACTGATGCTCGAAGATGGAGATCGTCGAGAGATTCCGGTAACGGCGCGTCTACGTATGCTGAAGTCCTGCTCGGATCAATGGATAGCTCTGCCAGCCAGATCGGATCAGGTCGTGAAACCCGAGTCAATAATTTCGCAAGTTCAGGCGTAGCACGGTCTACGATGAAAGATGGATCGAACCACTTGGCAGTGAGCCTGGGGTAATTCCGCGCAAAAGCGCAGTAGGTGCGCGCTAATACTGATTGGTATGCAAGGGAAGCTGCATCGCCCGAAATGTCACCTATGTCCAAGCTTTCGGCAACCAGCCCTAAGACAGAGAAGGTGATGGCGGAGAACAACTCGGGAAGTTGTGATGCTGGCTCGCGATCGACTGGTGTCGCGATAGTGACATTGGGGTCTGGCGGTTGTGGGTGAAGGGGAGACCTCTCATCTGGTTCGGCATTCTCGAAAGCCTGTCGAAAATTCGCGATGAAGTTGACAACCCCGACGGCCACCACCACGGCCAGGGTAAACAATGCTGCCAAGGAGTTGTCCCATTGAAATATGGCTCGACTGGCAATGTAAGCCAGCATAGCCAAGATCAATGCAATGATAACCCAACCCCAATGAATGCGACGCATAATACCTAACGCAGAGATTATACACTTCACTGCAAGCCTGCTCTGGGCCATTCTAGCCCCTAACCCCACCACCCCCTCCGCTTCCCTCGCTCCACCCAGAATGGTAGGCCCTTTGCATAACCGCTTCGCAAGTACATCAAGTCAGTGACGACACAAGCCATGCCAAGCCGGGTGTCGCTGTAAATCAACTCAATCAACTTTCGCCGTTGTTCCTCGTTGAGAACGACGACGGCGGCAAAGCCTGACGAAACAGAACCGCCCCAACGTCCCGTTTCTGCGTTATCGACCTCATTGTACCGGGCATTGCTCCGCAACTTATCCACCAGGCTCTTCTCCACCCGTCTCTGCACTTCTACCCCGTAGACACTACCAGACTCACGAAAAATCAAATCCGGGCTGGTCGAATTGACGCCCACCGGCACGGGCGCGACTTCAACCGGAATGCCTCTCAAACGGGCATGGCTGATGGTATGCAGGCAGGCCGCCGTGTGTTCCGGCCAGTCGTCGGCGCGGTGGTTGCGGGCCAACTGCTCGTAGTCAGTTACGACCGGTTCGATGCTCAACTTACGAGCCAGCACTACTCCTTTTTCGGTCAGCGACAACGCTGTGACCTCAGCCCGGTGGGCAGTGCGGCCCAGCGGCACGTTGAGTTTCTTCGCCGCTAAGAAGCCATCCCTTTGCAAGTAGGCGCTGGAACGCCGTGTGATGTCGCTCTCTGGATTGGCTTTCAACAGTTCAGCCTGTCCTAGCAGTTGCTCAATCTCAAACTGGCTGGAAATACCTCCGGCGATGGCGGCAATGATGGACAGCATCACCGCGCCGTTGCCCCGACGAGTCAGCCCCAGAGGGTCGAGAATGTCGCGGCGGTCTTGCCGGTATTCGGCGGGGACGTGCCTGCCGACGAACAACAACCCCAGCGGGTACGTCTCCGGCGGCGTCAACACAAATTCCAGCCGACCGCTGGAGTTAACCAGATATTTCGCCTGCATGAATGATTCGGCTTCTGCCCTCTACCGTTCCCCATACGAGAGATGGTTGCTTTGGATAGGGCGCAACGCCCGGTTTTCCAAACTGCCCTTCAGGATTTCCGTGACGATTTCTCCAGAGGCTGGCCCCGGCCCATGAACTGCCCTTCACGGCAAACTCAGGCGCTCCTTTCCCGGCCTATCGGATGAAGAGGCGCTGGCCGGGGGAGGACTCCCGAAAATTGCCGGAAGGACTCTTGCCAGTAAGGCGATTACCCAGAGGCAAACTATCTTTCATCGGTAAGCACATGAGGGCGCGTAACCGGAAAGCCGGTGAGTGGCACGGGCCGTTACTTGAAGCGGCTTTGCACATGGACGAGTTCTAACTGGCCAGCCTCCGTCTGTCGCCGAAGACGGTTAATCGCCCGGCTGGCGAGCCGCTCGTCCGTGTCGTAGCGCAAATGACAGCGGCGGCACAGCGTCGTCAGGTTTTCGTCGCGGCAGTCCAGTTTGTCGCGCTTGTCTCCCGGCGTGCCATCGGGTTTGTCCACGCCAAGATGAGCGGCGGTGACGACGATCCGGATCAGGTGCTGGCCTCGCGGTGCGCGCCGGGTGAGATGAAACTTGCCTTTGCCATCGCGCCAGCCCGTTGCGCCATTCGGCAGGCCGCAGAGCTGGCAACAATAGCCATCCCGCCGGCGGATGCGGCGGCTGATGCCTTCCCAGTCACGGGGATAGCGATGGCGGTTTCTCATGGCGATGTCTGCCCTCTCCTCGGAGGCCGTCAGGCCGATTGGAGGCGAGGCCCGCCAAGGCCCGCGCCCTACGAAGGCCCTCAGGCCGACCCGCGTCAGGCCGTGAGGCCAGAGCGGGAGCGTGGGGCGCGTGGCCGTGCCGGGCCAGCCCTACCCTTCCGTGTTGCGCCTCCGGCTCTTGCGGCTTTCAGGCGGCTCAATGGCCTCCAGGATGGTTTGCGCTTTCCTGGCAATCTCCTTTGGTACGAAGAAATCTACGACGTCGCCCTTGACGCTGGTTGCGCCGGAGACGGTGAACAGTTCACCGCGGATGAAGCCCTCCAGTTCATCCTGGCTGGCGGCGCGGAAGAACGCCAGAATCTTGCGCGCGGGGAAGCCGGAGAGAATTACTTTGTGGCGGCCACCCAAGGCCACCGGCCCGGTGTCGATGGTGGCGTTGACGACGAGGGCGGTGTTGTCTTGCATCTGGTAATCGGTCACGTTGATCAGCCGGATCTGGCCGATCAGGTTAACGCTGTTTCGAGAGTCAGTCATGGCTTATTCCTGCAAAGTGTAAGTATGGCGCGGGCGGATTGAATGGCGGCAATTTTCTTGCGCTTGCGCTCGAGACGGTAATCTTCGCCCACGATGGTGAGGGTCAGCGCCGAACGAATCAAGCGTGAGAGTGTGCCTTCGTCGAGGCCGAGGCGGTCGCGGCCCGCCGGATGGAACAACTCTTCGGGCGTGTAGTTGCTGGTGGTGAGGGTCGGCAGGCCACGCTCCCAGCGCCCGCCGACGACGGCATACAACCGGTCGCGCGCCCACACCGTCAGGTTGTCCACCCGCAAGTCGTCGAGCACCAGTACGTCAGGCTCGATCAAGCTGTAGATGATTCGTTGTTCGCTTTCACCGGCACGGTGGCCGTCGAAAGTGGCCCTGAGACGATCCAGCAAGGGAACCACGCCGGCGAACCGGGCCGAATACCCACCGGCCACGGCCTGCTTGAGCAATCCAGCGGTCAGATGGGTCTTGCCGGTGCCGGGCGTGCCAATCAGCGTCAGGCCGATGCCGGCCTCGAAGTAATCGGCGGCGTGTTCCACGTAGTCGCGTAGTTCGGGCTTTTGCAGTGCGGGTTGTGACCAGTCGAGTGTAGACAGAGTCTCGTGTTTGAAGATGTCTGGCACGCCGAGTCGTGCCCAGTCGTAGTCGTCGAGGCTGAGGTGCGGTTCGTCCTCCTCCTCGTCCGTGGTCTCCGCCGGCGGCGCAAGTGGTGATAACACAATCTTCAACTGCGCCGGCCGGCCACACACTGCACTCAAAGTGCGCTTGAGTGTCGAGAGCAAGCGGTTCTCCAGCCAGTCTTTGGCATACGGCGTTTCAACTCCGATGGTGAACTCATTGACTTCCGCATCGTGAGAGAGTAACAACGTGTCACGCAACCAGGTGTCGAACGTCGTCTTGGTGAGTTGCAGTTGGAGCTCACCGAGGGCGGCGAGCCAGAGCTTGCCCTGAGCGGAGTCGAAGGGTTGATTGGGTCTCATGGTCTCAGCTCCTCAGGCGTCGATGGATTTGTTCCAATCCGTTTTGCGGGCGGCGACGGGCGCTTTCTGTCGCCGCTCGCGCGAGCGTAGCTCCGGGCCATTCTCGATCCAGTCGTCGAGCACCGCTTTGGCGTAAGCTAGCGGGTCTTTGGCCTGCACCGACAGCCGGATGGCCCGCAGAGTCCAGGCCGGGCCGGTCGAGTTGTGTTTGCGAGCGGTGGCATCACAGCCATCGGCCAGCGCCTTGAGTTTGGCAAGAGGCGATGGCGAGTTGCCGGCGATGGACTCAAGCAAGGCGGCGGCATCCGTAAGTTCAGGTAGCAGTTCGGGTTTCTGGTTCTCAACATTCCGCTTGGCGGGTGGTTGAGGCTCGGGTTTTCCGGTTGCAGGTGGTTGATTACGGGTGACGCGGGCGCATTGCGCGAAGCGTTGCGGTTTGCCGGGCAGGGCAAAGGCGGCATCAATGCCGTGTTGGATTTCGTCGTCGGCGTAGCCGTCGGCGCGCAGAGCGGCCAATTGCTCGCGGTCGCGCTCGGTGAACTGGTAGCCGTTGCCTTTCAGGGCGACGAAGCGTGCGACAACAGGGTCATCTGGAAATTCTTCGGGGACGAGCCCTTCCTCCTCCTCAGAGTCTTTAACTAGATGACTGGCGGTTTGAGCGTTGGTAGGCACTCTCCTACCAACGGTTTGAGCGTCGGTAGGCACAACCCTACTGGCGGTTTTAGAGTTGGTAGGCCTATCCCTACCGGCAGTTTTAGCGGTGGTAGGTGTTCCCCAACTGGCGGTTCCACCGCTGGTAGGCCTACTGGCAGTTTTAGCGTAGGTAGGCAGGGAGTGGTGAGTGCGCTTGAATGTCGCGATTTGTTCCGGTGTAAACGTTGCCCGGATCAATCTCAACCACTTATCGGGCACTGGATAAAAACTCCGAGGATCGGCGGCGATGTCTTCCAACACCGGCAGTGGCACTACCACTTTATGCCTAAAGCCGGCTGGGAACTCGTAGACGGGTCTCAGGCCGCGCTCGCCGCCGGAATGCCACTCGGCCACCTTTTGGGTTTGCCGGTTGAGCCACAGCCGTTGGATCGCATCCAGATTGAGCATCAACGAGCGGATGTCCCAAATCTGTGACCGCATTCGTGGCGGGCGGCTATTGACGGGCGGGTAATAGTCGCGGGTGGTGAACACCAGCCCGACTTTGCGAAAGAATCCGAGATCGTCTTCGAGTGTTCGCAGAGTCGCCGTCATCGGCAGATTGCTCAGGCGCAAGTTGTGATCTTCATGCAGGCCGATCACCATGGTGATCAGCAGCACCTGTCGGTCATTCAAGAGTTGGCCTTCGCCGCAGTCAATGAAACGGGCGAAGCGCAACAGCATTTTGGGGATGGCGGCAATACCGCCGTCGATGACGGGGTTGCCGGCATGGATTTGGATAGGGGCGTCGAGATCGCCTGCGGTGAATGGGTCAGTCATGCCCGCCTCCCGAGGAGGTAGCGCGGCCCGTCGACCGGACGAAAGTCCTTGAAAAGTTTCTGCGGACTCGACCTTTGTTTTGTGGTAGTATAATGACCAACAGAAGACGCCCTTCCCAGGAAGTCTTCCCCTTTGACCGCCGGGCTGCAACCGGCGGTTTTGTTTTCAGTTGTCATAGGCATATCTCCGAACGATTACATGTGACGGTTCCAGAACCCTTTCATCATTGCCTCATGGATAAATGGATTGAGTTTGTCGAATAGAAATCTTCGGCGGCTTACCTCCTCTCCAGCACTTCCTCGCATTGCAACCGCACGGACAGGTCGGGCCGCATCGTCATCGTTCCGCCTAACGCCAGCAGAATGACATAGTCTTCGCGATCCCAGTCGAATTCAACGCAACCCTGTTCCCAGCGGTCGCCGCGCAGAACTTCAAGCGGCGTGCCGCTGGTCAATTCATGCCCGTCGAACTCGTAGCGGCCATACTTGTTCTTGAGAATCAAGTCGGCCGGGCGATGCTCATCGCACACCATCCCACCCCGGCGTACGTCGAGATAGTCGGCTGGCTGGCGGCACACCTGGCCTTCTGTGGTGTAGGCAATGCAGTAACTGTTCATCTTCAACCTTCCTTCGGTTTGCTCGCGGTTTGTACACTCACTCTCGTCGGCCTGATCACTTATTCGGCGGTTTGCGCGGCTTGCCCGGTCTGACCGGCTTGCACGGCCCGGACGACGCTGGGAGCCACGCATAGGGCGTTGTCCTGCTCGGCGCGACGCACGGCCAGGCCGCGACTCTCCCAGTCGGCGCGCAGGCGTTCGGCGGGCCGGCGGGGGATGCCAAGTTTGGACAGCGCCTCAAACGTCACCCGCCCCTTGTGTTCGGCGATCAACTGCGCCGCCAGTCTTCGCTCCTGAACCGTCAGGCCGTCGTTGGGCGGCGCAGCTTGGGGCTTGCTTGCGCGGTAGACCTGCATTGCGCCAAAGGTAGACAGCGCCCGGCCCGACAGGCTCAATCGCTCTGCGCCATGCTGGCCGATAACGATGCGCGACACTGACGGCGTGGCCACCCGAAAGCAGATCCGGGTCGCCAGTTGATCGCGCACGGGCCCGACGATGTCTTTCTCAAATGTCTGCCCAGCCAGCACCAGCGTCACCCCGAACTTGCGTCCGCGCCAGGCAATCTGGGTGGCGGCCTGGGCCACCGACCCTTTGAGGCCTCCCGTCGCCTGCACCAACCCGTTGAACTCGTCCACCACGACCAGCAACCGCACGAGTCGTTCGCTCTCAGGCATCGTTGCGTTGTAAGCGTTGATGTCGTCGGGATTGTGCGACGAGTTGCGAAACAAAGCCGCCCGCCGTGTGATTTCTTCTTCAGCCTTCTTCAGCACCGTCACGCACCCATCCAGAGTCGCGCCGAGCGGCGCAAGCAGTGTCGGGTGACCGGCAAAGTACGGGAACGTGCGGCCATCGGGATCGGCCAGGGCCAACTTGAATCCTTCCGCCGCCCCTTGCTCGACGAGCAGGCGCAGGAAGTTGGACTTGCCGAAGCCTGTCATGCCGGCTACCAGCACATGGCCCAACTCCTTCCACGACATCGTGACCGGCCCGGCGATGTTGACGCCCAACTGCAGAAGGCCGCGCGATTGCGAGGAAGAGCAATCGTGGCCGGGATATTCGACTTCACTCGGCAGAGTTGGCGCATCCGAGAGCAAAACCACGTAGCGCAGTCCAGTGGAGTTGGAGAGCAGAACGGGCTTGCCCCTCAGCGTTGTGCTGATGTGGTGCAGAACCTCGCCGTCGGTGTAGCGCTCGATACGGCCAATGTGGTGCGGGTCGAGGGCGACGATGAGCCAGGCCCGTGCGCCGTTCTCGGTGAGGATGTACTGGCGGATGGCGGCCAGTTCAAGATCGCGCTGGCCGAAGACCGTCCGCACCGCGGCGGCGGCAATGCGGGCGGCGGGCAGATATTTGCTGGCGGGTAAGGTGATCGTGGCTGTCATCATTGGCCTCCCTGGGTCAAGAGTTTCGCTTCGGCTTCTTGCACAATCGGTTGCACGTTCGGATGATCGGGCGGCAGGACGACGATGTCGGCCTCCAGCACCTCACCCTCGACGGGTTGCGCCGGCGGCTGGTGGGTGGTTGCCGCCAATTGCTGAAAAGTTCGCCGCTGGCCTGGTGGCAGGGCACGGGCCAGATCCACCGCCTGGTCGCGCGCCGTGACCCGGTCTTGCAACCCTGGGTCGGCGGCGAGGCCCGACACCTGCACCCCGTTCGGCCCGGAGAGCAGGGCCGGTCCGAAACTGCGGTCGGGGTCAATCACCGTCGTCCGGTGGCCGGGGTCGAGCAGGATGAGGGGCGCATCGTACGGCCCGCGCCGAATCGTTCGCAGGCGCAGTTCAAGCACCGGCAGCAACTTCCAGATCGCGATGCCGATCACCACCAGCACCGCCAGGCCGATGACCCACGGCGCCCAGGTCTTGAGAACGTTGGTGGCAGTGTCCGCCTGCAAAGCCATCTCGGCTCGTTGCTCCTGGCGAGCCTGCGCCGTCTGCAAAGGAATGGCCGTTCCGGTCGCGTTCATGTTGGCCACCCTCGTCTCGGTCTGGTTGGCCGCAACTGTGGCCGTCAGACCCGCAAAGGCGACTATCGTGCCAGTCTGGGCGGCAGAGGCAGTGCTGGTGGCGTTATCTTTAGCCAGCGCCATCGCCTGCTCGGTTTGAGCGACGCGCAGGGCGTGCTCGGTCTGCTGGGCGGACACGGTCGGCGCTTCGGCGGTGGCCGTCAACCGGGCGGCGATGCCGGCCGCCTCGGCGTTGACGACGGCAATCTGGGTGTTGGCAGTGTCGAGCGTGGCTTGGGCGTAGGCGTTCTGGGCGAACAGGTCCAGCGTCGCCGTTGGCAAAGGCGCAACACCGTTGCCAGCACAGGCGGTGAGTAGCGCCAGCATTGCGGCAACTGAACTGATGAACAGCGGCTTCATTTCCAACCCCAGTCGGCGAAGAGCGAGACGTCAAGTTCGTCAGCGACTTCCACGATCTGCAATTGTGTCGGTGAAGAAAGTTGTGCGGTTGGCGGAACGACGGTAGCCAATGGGCGAGTCACAGATTTACGCGAGAGCGTCAGTGCATTGAATCGGGCGATAGCAATCGCATAACCCACCGCGCCGCCGGCGACGAAGGCTAGGCCGACCATGACACCGGTGAGTATCTGGCTGGCCAGAAATGCCGCGGCCTGCAGGGCGGCGGCCAACGCGCTCATGGCCGCGACTGTCAGCGCCATCAGCACCATGGCGACCAACAGGCCGCCTACCATGACCCAGGCCATTTTTCGCATACGAGCATCCTCCTTCAGCACAGACCGTACAAGTTCTGCAACTGCCTGACGAAATCGTCCTCGCCCGTCATTTGGGACAAGCCCTTCCAGTGCGCCACCGAGATAGTGGGCAACAGGCCAAACTTGCTCTCAAACTGCAGAGCCGCCTTCATCCAGTTCAACGGAATGGAGCGGCAGTGGCCGTCTGTCCAGTAACGGGCGCGGGTTTCGACGACGACCACGTGACAGTTGAGAACATGCTCCTGGTAAATGCCGCTTACCACACTTTCCTTTGGTGCCGCCTGAGACTTCCAGAGAGTTCGCAGGAAACTCAAGCAGCGCAGCTCCGACCAGCCGCGGTGTTCGACCAGGCAGAACAGCATTTCCGGCGCGTGGCTGAGTCGAATCGTGAAATCCGGTCGCGAGCCCCGTTGCGCCTGCGCCACCTTGAACCGCTGACCCAGTTCGTCGAGAGAGGCGTAGTTCAACCGCACCCCGACCGTGGCACCGATGAGCAGCCGGAGAAAGCGAAGGCGAGTGGCCACCGGATACATTCGCCATGCTGACTCACTTCTGAAGTACAGCGGCCCGGCGTCGAACATTGCCAGATCCATCGCGACGGCGAGACGGTGCAAGTGATTGTGGCTGTGCATCTCTTCAAGCGCCTCTCGGGCGCAACTTTCGCTCATGTCAGCCAGCCCAATCTTCTGGGACACCACGCTGAAAATGCCTGGGGTGAGAATCTGCGTAATCGCCAGAATTTCATCGGCCAACCGCCATCGCTTGGCACGCGTTGCGTCGTTTTCACTCATGCCTCAAGCCAAAGCAGATACGTTTGCCAGTTCGCCTGGCCGGGCCCGAACCGTTGCAAATGCGACAGTGAGGCGACATGGATACACAGGCGCGGGTCGGCCGGCATTCGTGGCGGGCGCTTCCTCCGCCTTTCATCGCCCCAGCGTTCCACATCCAGCAGTGCCCGCTGGATGTTGCCGCTAATGACCAGCCAGACTTCGTCGACGGCGCTCGCCAGATATTTATCCAACTTGGCCAAGGGCAGGCCGTAGTCGTGAGCATCTGCTTCGACTTCGACAAAATGTTGTTGCCCATCCGGGTAGACAATCTCAATATCTGGCATGATGACGCCGAGCGGGCTGGGGATTGGCGATGGCCCCGGCTCGGTGAATACCCGCCGCGTTTCGGCTGTACGGCTTTCCATCAGATACAGCATCACGGTTTGCTGGTGTAACAGCCGTTCCTGCATGGCCACCGAACGCGGGGAGGGCGCGGGCTTGAAGCACTGCCCCAGCGCCTGCGTCTCGTTGAATCCGTTGGCGGAAAGCGTATAGACCCGCGCCGATTGACGGCGCGTCACGGCGACCTCGTGTTCACGAATCAAGCCAGCCTGCAAAAGTTCTTCTTTGGCATGACTGGCTTGCATCGCCGAAACGCCCAGGAAGAACTTGAGCGCCGGGTGCAGGCAAAATCGCTCCCGGCCAATGACGAGCAAGGCCCGGTCGCACAAAGGCATCGCGCCAGCCGCCGATTCTTCGTGGCGGCTCTGAAGCAAATCGAGCCAAGCTTGCCGCAAATGGGTCTGCGCCTGATAGCGCTCCGTGAATTCATGACCGGTGGCAATCAGTCCGGTATAACAGTGAGCAATATCCTCACTGGCCGGATAAGGCGACTCGCCCAGTTGATACAGCGCCGACATGCCCTGCGAAGTCAGGCGCGCCAACTCTGGAAACCGGCCTGCACAGTCTGCGCCCGGTTTGAAGTAGCAGAGCAAACCGGCGCTGGCCGGATCGCCGTAGTGGGTTGCCAGTAAGTGATGTTGGCGTTTTGTTTCTGCTTCAAGGTCGAAGTCCATGATTGCAAACCTCGTTGTTACATGGTCGCGCCATGTAACAAGCCATCTCCCATCACAGTTCAAAGCCCAGTTGTTGCAGGTCTAAGGCGGGCGTTGCCTCGCCGCCCGCCTGGCTCGATGGTTTCCGGTTGACGCCGTTGCGCATCGCTTCACGGATCGCGCTGGCCAGCCCGCGCCGGGGCGCGTTGGTGCAGAGCGCGATCAAATCGTCGTCGCGCCCGTGCCGCAGGGAGATGCGGACCGTGATGACCAGGCTCGGCCCTTGTTCAGCTTCCATGACTCCCTCGCTTGGCCCACACCCACAGGCCCACCACATTGGCAGTGACCGGGTCGTCGGGCCAGTGTACAGCTGCACCCTTCGTGGCCAGCGCATACCGCAGACGCTCCCCTAACACTAGCGCGCCGCCGCCGCTGGGGATGACGGCGCTGAATCGCCTGAGCGACGGGAACGTGCGCTTGATGGCGGCCAGAATCTCGCCGAGCCACATCGCCATCTGGTCGTTGTCCGGCTTGAAAGAGCCATCGCGCAGTTTGGCGTCCATCTCGGTCAGGTCGTAACCGTTGGTGGCCGAGAGTTCCAATAGCCGCCGGACGCCGACCTCAGCGCCGCCCACATGCCGCTCCACCACTTGCCCATTCTGAATGACGAACAGGTCGAGTGTGTTGAAGCCTATGTCCACCACGGCGACTTCGGCTTTGGAGCCGCCCGGACGCGGCGCGGCGTCGGTTTCGGGGTAGAGCCATTGAACATACGAGCCGACCGGTTGGGCCAGGATTTTGATGTGGGTGATGGTGAGCGTATACTCGTGGCCGTCAATGGTGAAGGCGTGACAACGCTTGAAGCGCTTGAGGCCCTCGAGCACCACTTTGGCTTGCTCGGCATCCTGCAAAAGCGGAACGGGCAAACCGACGACGAGGGTGATGTTGTCGTATTGGCCGGGTTGGAGCAGGGGGGTCACTGCGCCGTAGAACAGGGCGAGGCGTTCGGTGCTGGCAAGGGCACCGTAGTCCATCGAGGTGAGTGGCTCGCCGCGCGACCAGGCGCCGTGGCCGATGGCGAACTCGGCGGACCCGACGGGATTCGAACCCGCGATCTCGGCCTTGACAGGGCCGCATGTTAACCGCTACACCACGGGTCCAGTAACAGCGCGGGGCAGATAATACCATACCGATTCTTGGCTGTCAAACAAATGCAGAACTGATTTGAGTGAAACAGATTTGAAACGGTTTCGGCGTGTGCATTTTACAATTTTTTGCTACTATCTTGGCACTTTAGCCGGTTTAGAGCGGTTTCCAGGTTGGTTTACGGCATCGTCCGCCCAGACTTCCGAAGTCTTCAAGACTTCGGAAGTCTGGAACCCGTAAATCAACTCGGAATTTGCTCTAGGCAAGGATGATTGTTCCCCTTGGCTACCTTCAACTCTTTTCTCAGGAGTGCTGACTCATGTCCCGGAAGCTTGCCCGCTCATTACAAAACTTATTGACCCTTTTACTTCTTGTTACCCTGATCGTTCCTAACGGGATCACCGTCGCTCAGGAGGGCGGCGATGCCACCCCAACCGAAACCACCACTCCGGCGGATACTCCTGCTCCGACTGAGATGGCGACCCCGACCGAAACAGTTGCCCCAACCGAGACGGCGACCCCGACTGAAGCGGTGACTGAGACGGCGACCCCGGAAGCAACAGCCACGGCCTCCTCTGCTTCAACCTCCACCACCTCCACCGCCACGCACCCTCGGCTGAGCAGTAGCCTCAGGCAGCTTGCCGATGCTTACACTCAGGGCGGCGCGGCCAATGCAAGCGCGCTGGCGCAATCTATGAGTGTGGCTTTACAAAATTCTGATGAGAATGTGCAAGTAACGGCAGTGTTGGCCGACGGCCAAACCTTGCATGACGCCCGCCAACTGGTGGCCGCTTTGGGCGGCTTGATTGAAGCCGACACAGATGGCTGGCTTCAGATCAGTTTGCCGCTCGCCAATGTTTACGCGCTGGCCGAGGGGCCGGTGTTTAGCGGTGTGCGCCTGCCGGTGCTGGCCGAGCCGCTGGCCGGCACTTATAGCTCCGAAGGCGTGGGCCGGTCGAACGCCGATGACTGGCATGCTCTCGGCATCACCGGCAAGGGAGTCAAGGTGGCGGTGATTGACGTTGGCTTTGCCGGTTACACAGGTTTGCTCAATAACGATCTGCCGCCGGCCAGTTTGATCCACACCAAATCTTTCCTTTCAAATAACAGCCTGGGCACAAGCACGCACGGCACGCAGGTGGCCCAAACGCTTTACGACATGGCGCCCGGTGTTGAGATGTGGCTGGTGACGATCAGCACCGACCTTGAATTTGCCGAAGCGATGGACTGGTTGATCACTCAGAACGTGGACGTCATTAACTCGTCAATCGGTTTCCTGAACTACGACGATGGCGATGGCAATGACGCGGTCGGCGGCCCCAACCCGCTGGTGGACTCGGTCAACCGGGTGGATAGCGCCGGGATTTTGTTTGTGATGGGCGCTGGCAACCAGGCTTTCGGCCACCAGGAACAGGCCTTTGCCGACTCGTTTGACCCTGTTTTGACTCACGCCCACAACTGGGTTCCGATTGGAACGCCTGACATTTACAATGAAATCATTGGCTGGCCCAGCAGTGGCGCGTGCCGCACGGTAATAGCCGCCCTGTCGTGGAACGATTGGGACAATGCGTCGCCGGGCCGCGACTTCACTTTGAGCGTAAAGCGATTTGCCAACGGCGTGTGGACTGACGTTGGCGTGAGCAGCAACGATCAACAGAACGGCTACCCCTGGCCGATTGAATCCGTGTCGGCCTGTGTGCCAACCGGCGGCAAGGTGTCTATCGTCGTTCAACGGGTCAACACGGACGCGGCCAGCGATTACCTTGAGTTGTACACCAATTGGCCGCTGGAATACTTCACCTCGGCCAGCAGTCTGGTCAGCCCGGCGGATGCTGATGCGGCTTTCACTGTGGGCGCGTTCAACTGGCTGAACACGGCCTCGCTCTCGCCCGATAGTTCGCAAGGCCCGGTGAATGAACCGGGCGGCGCGGAGCCGCCTGGCGGCAACCCCACCGGAGCCATCAAACCCGACATCGCCGCCCCGGCTTGCACTACCACCAACCTCTTTAATGGAAGCGGCGGCGCTGGCTTCTGCGGCACCTCGGCGGCGGCGGCTCACGTGTCGGGCGCAGTGGCGCTCTTCATACAAAACAACCCGGGCTTTTCGCCTCTTCAGATCCGAAACTTCTTTGAAAACAATCTTGTCGATCTTGACAACGACCCCGGCGCGCCCGGCAAAGATAGCTTGTGGGGCGCAGGCACGCTCTTCATGGATGCTATCAATATCACGGCGCCTCTCGATTGTTTGCCTGCGGCTTGCGTGCCGCTTGGCCCCTGGCCGCTGTTTCAAGCCGACGCCGGGCGCAAGGGCGCCAGCGCCTCTGTGGTGGACGCAAACGCGGCTTTGTTATGGACGGCGAAACTGGCCGCCGACGTTCGCTCCGTTACCGTCGGCCCCACCGACTCCGACTTCCCCTGGCCGCGCGGCCTGGTGTACGTCAAGGCTGGCCGCTACCTTTACGCCCTCAATCCGGATTCGGGCAACGTTGCCTGGTCATTCGACTTAGGTGTGGCGGGCGCGACCACCGGCCCCGGCGCGCCAGCCGTCACCGACTACAAAAATAATGGCACGCTCGGCGTTTCTAGCGACGATGAAATATACGTCTATGTCGGCAGCGGCGACGGCTACTTCTATAGAATCAATGCCATTGATGGCCGGGTGGACACCAATGCGGCCTGCAAGTCGGCCAAGCTCGGCACGAACCTGAGCAAGGCTTCGCCTCTCATCGGCGCTGATGGCTCGGTTTATCTGGTGGACGATGCCGCGATAGACCGCCTGATTTCGGTTGACCCGGTAGGGTGTAAACAAAGGTGGGTCGTCAATCTAGGCCCGGGCGCGGGCACTTCGTCGCCTGTCTATTGGGACGGCGGCGGCGGCACGATCAGCAATGACCGCATCTTCGTCGGCGCCGACAAGTTGTATTCCATCACCGTTTGGGGCGGCATTGACTGGGCGTTGCCGTTGAAGACCGGCGCTGAGGCGGCTACCGTGCCGACCGCGCCGCTGGTGGTCAACGACTTCGTTTACGCCGTCAACAGTTTGGGCGACCTGTATTACGTTCCCGACCCGGCCAATGCCGCGGCCACGGCCATTCGCGTCTCCGATGCGGTCCCCGGGGCGCATGCCAGCGGCTCGCTCGGCGCTTATCTCGACACAGGCACCAGCGAGTATCTTTTGTTCTGGGGCCAGGGAAGCAAGTTGTATCGCTACCGCTCAACCACCGACACGCTCGACGCAACGAATCCAGACCGCACCGATTTCTTGGACATACCCGGGGCCAGCCTCACCGATTCGACTCCGGTGACGGCCAACCCGGCGACTGATCAGGGCGTGGTGTTCTTCGGCGCGAGCAATGGCAAGGTGTATGCTCTGGATGCTGACCTTGGAACGATGGTTCACCTGTCCGGCTGGCCGAGAACAGCGGCCGGCAGCACCGCCGGTGGTTTAGCCATTGCCGCCGATTCAAATAACGCCGGCTGGCTATTCGTCCCCTCCAACGACGACAACCTGCGACTCTTTGGCACTCTGCCGGCCTCGTGCTTCACTTGCAAATCGGAACAAGCTTCGGCCTGGCCGCTCTTCCAGCGCGGGACGACTCGCACTGGTGCTTCAACTACGTTGACAGTGGCCACCCCGGCGGGTTTGTGGTCGCCGCTTTGGACTCGCGCCCCCGGCGGCGACGTTTTCCCGCCGGTGGCCGGGAAGATCGGGTTGAACGACAACCCGGATGGAATCACGTACTTTGTCACCGGTCGTTATTTGCGCGCCCTCGATCTCACAACGCGCAACATTTTGTGGTCTTACGACCTCGGCCTGGCCGGAACTGCCACCGGCTTTGCCGCTCCGGCGGTCTCGGCTCCGGATGTTACCGAGCCGGGCTTTGATGAAGGCGTCGTATATGTGGGCGGTAAAGATGGTGTTCTGCATGCCGTTCGGGCCGATAACGATCCAACTCCAGGTGGGCCTCCCGGTGGGATTCGGGTGTGGGCCAATGATCTTGGCTTCGACATCTCCAAAGCCTCACCCGTCATCGGCGATGATGGCACGGTTTATGTTGTAGAAGACGGCGTGACTGACCGCTTGATCGCCGTCTCACATTTAGGCTCGGTGCGCTGGTCGGCGAGCATCGGCGCCAGCGTCAACACATCTTCTCCAGTCTATTTTGACGGCGGCGCACCCGGCACGATCACGGGTGACTGCGTGTTTGTAGGCGGGGCGAAACTTTACGGTTTTCTCGTGGCTGATCCTGATCCCAATAATCCACCGCCTCTGCCCATCCCATGTCCGGGTTGGACCGATGGCATTGCGCCGGACACAGGAACCGTGTCCGGCGCGCCTCTGCTCGTCGGCTCGAATTTGTACGCTCTCAACAGCCTGGGCGATCTTTACCGGGTGCCGGTTGCTGGCGGGGCGGCGACTCGGGTGGGCGATGCGCCCACCGGCACTGGCTCAGGCTCGCTGGCATTCGACTCCGGCGGTTGTGGCGGCGACGGTTGTATTTATTGGACGCTGGGCGGCAAGCTCCAGCGTTGGGATATTGGCGGCGGGGCGGTGGTTACCATCACCGGCAGCACCGGCTTGACGACCAACAGCACGCCTGTGGTTGACGCCGCCGGCAACGTCTTCTTTGGCACGAGCGACTTCAAGTTGTGGTGGGTCACCCGCGCCGGTGTCACAGCGACTCTCGTTTACACTGCCGCCGGTTCCATGGCTAATGCCGGCGCGATCATCAATAACCCGACCGCCGGAGGGGGCGATGGCATCTTGCTCTGGCCCTCGGCAGACGACAAGCTTTACGCTTTTGGCGCAGTGGAAGCCGCCTGCGGCGGGTGTAACCTGGCCGGAGTGCAGTGGCCCACTTTCCAGAAAGCCAGCAATCGCAACCCCGGCACGGGCAACCCCGGCGGGGCCAGTATGAGGCAGTCGCGGCTCTACACGGCGGTTGCCCCCATCCGCCCGCCGGTGATTGACACCACGCCCCTAAAAGATCGCATTTACTTCATCTCTGGCAAGACTCTCTATGCTCGTTCGCCGGCCAGCGACACGGCGAAGTGGTCGTACGATCTTGGCGTGGCGGTGACGGCGGGCGCTTATGGCATGCCGGCCATTGGCACCACCAACGGCACAAATCGCATTCTGTACCTGGCCGGCGCGGACGGCAACCTGCATGCGCTTCGAGTGGTTCAAGATGATGGCACGGTAGAGGCCAGTGGCGTGCTGATGTGGAAGACCGACGTTGGCAACAACATCTCCAAAGCTTCGGTTGCGGTCTCGAGCGGCGCCAACGGCCTGATCTTCGTCGTCGAGGATAACGTCAGCCCCGCCGCCGATAACCTGGTGGCGGTGGACTACAAAGGCTCGGTTGTTTGGAAGAAAGCTATCGGCGACTCGACCGGAACCTCGTCGCCGGCCATCAACGGCGGCACAGTCGTCGTGGCCGGGGGCGGCGGACTCTACGCCTTCAACATTGACGCGACCGGCAACGCCGTTGCCGGTTTCCCGGCGGCCATCGGCGCAACCAATGGCTCGCCGGTCGTGATCAGCGGCTCTGGCGGACTCGACGGCTACTACGTGGTGAACAAGAGTGGCAAGCTGTGGAAGGTGGATACTAACGGCACGACTCATGATCTGGGCGACGCTGACGGCGCGGCAGCCGGCGGCAAGTCGGCGGCCCCGTTTGTCTTGATCAACGGCGGGAGCGCCGAAGTCTTCTTTGGCCTGGGCACAAGGTTGTATCGCAAAGTCACCGACGGCGCCAGCCTCACCGATACAGACTCGCTCCTCCTGGGCGGCGACTTGGGCGACTCGTCTCCGCTGGGCGGCCTGGGCGTTGGCGACTTCATCTATATTGCCTCAACGGATGGAAAGATGTACGTCGTCCGGGAAGACATGACCAGCGTGGCTTACGCCAGCGGCGCTTTCGGCGGTAGCATGGCCGGCTCGGGCGCGTTCATTGATAGTGACACCCTCATCTGGCCGATCCAAAGCGGCAAACTGCTTGTCTTCGATGGCAGTGGCGCATCTGGCAGTGGCATCACCATAGACGGCGCGTGGCCCCTCTTCCAGAAGACGGATCTACACACCGGATCATCCGGCCTGCCAGTATCGTCGCTGGCCGTTGAACAGGCCACGATACCCGGCCTGGGCGACGTGCGCGCGCCGGTCATTGACAACGCCGGCCAGGGTTACTTCACCGCCGGGCGTTACCTGAACGTCTTTAACGTCAGCACCGGCCTGATCACCAAGAGCTACGATATGGGCGCGACCAGTTCCATCACCGGTTACGCTTCTCCGGCAGTGGTCACAAGCGCCCCCGGCATTGGCACGCGGGTGATTGTGGCCGACAACAACGGCGTGGTTCGGGCTTACGATCCGGGCAGTTCCAGCGCCGGGCCGGTCTGGTCGGTGGATGTTGGCCTGAACACATCCAAAGCTTCACCATTGATCGGGCGCAACTCTTTGGTTTACGTTCTGGAAGACGGCGCTGTGGATCGCTTGCATGCTATCAGCCTGGCAACCGGCGGCCTGCTGTGGTCAACGAACCTGGGCGTCGGCCCCGGCACCTCGTCGCCAATGTACTGGGACGAGGCGGTTGACCCCGATTTCATCTTTGTCGGCTCCGATAAGCTGTATAAAGTAAACGCCAACACCGGCGCAATTGCCGGAAGCAGTATCGTCCTCACCGGCCAGGTGGCTTCGGCCCCCCTGCGGATCAGCAACACGATTTACGTGATGACGACCTCGGCCAAGCTATATGGCTTCCTGGGCGGCGCTACATTCACTGGCGTCAATGTCGCCGCGTTTGTGAGCAACACGACCCTCACTGGCGCGGTCGGCTCCTCCTCGCTGGCGACGAATGGCGCTAACAGTTTCATCTACTTTGCGATTGGCAAGACGTTGTATCGCGCCAACACCTCTTTGGGTTCACTGAGCAGTGTGACGCCGACGCTTAGTACGCTGGCGACAAACTTCACCAACTCCACCCCGTTGGTAGACAGCGGCGGCTTTGTTCACATCGGCGGCGCGGACGGATTGCTGTACCGGGTTGACAGCGCCCTGGTTCCCGATCCTCTCGTCTGGAATCCGGTGAACTTCACCGGCTGGCCCAAACGAATCGGCGTTGGCACGACTGCGGCCAGCGCCGCCGGCGCGCTGGCAATGGACGCCCTGGCCAACCTTTACGTGCCTTCCATTGACGACAACTTGCGGCGCTTTGCCGGGGGCGCGGCCGCCTGCCCCGACTGTGACCTTTACACCGAAGCGCCCTGGCCCATGTTCCAGCACGATGCAATTCACACCGGCCTGAACACTTTGGGCGCAGGCCATCGCACGCCCATCGTCCACTGGACGAAGGCCACGACGACCACTCTGGCCCCGCCGCGCACGCCGGTGCTCGGCCCGCCCACAGTGATCTTCCCTGGCGGTCTGTTGTTCTACACCAGCGGTCAAAACGTCATTGCTCGCGACGCAGTGAACGGCACGCAGGCGTGGGCTTACAATCTGGGAACGTTGGGCATTCCGCTCGGCGGCGCTTCGCCGGCCCTGTTGCTGGTGAACGACAACAACTCCACGAATTGCCCGGCTACGCCAGGCGAGTGCGCCGATGACACGGTCTACGTTATCGTCGGCGCGAAGGACGGCTTCCTGACTGCTCTGAACGCCTACGCCACCAACCCGGCAGGTGAAGTGAGGTGGCGCGTTGACCTGGGCCTGGACATTTCCAAGTCGTCACCCCTCATCGGCCCGGACGGCACGATCTACATCGTCGAAGATGCGGCGGTTGATCGCTTGCACGCTGTGTACTGGAACGGCGCCCGCCGCTGGGTGCAAACGCTGGGCGCAGGCACGGGCGCGTCGTCGCCGGTTTACTTCGATACGGCGACAGACGCCGTAATCGTCGGCTCGGCCAACAAGATGTACTCCTTCAACGCCGCCACCGGCGCGCAGACGGCGGGTTGGCCGGTGACGATTGGAACGACCGGCACGGTCAACACCACCCCGGCGGTCATCGGCGACGACCTGTGGGTGTTGAACAACACCGGCAAGCTGTACAATGTCAATCTGCTGGTGCCGTCTCCAGCCGCGGTTCTGGTCGCGACTGGCGTCGGCGCGATCGGCGACGGCGTAGCCCCGGCCATTCAAAATGATCCCTTCTCCGGCAACGACATCGTCGTCTTCACCGCCGGCACGCGATTCTATCGCGTCCTGTGGACGGGCGATCCGGGATCTTCGGTGACAACGTTCTGGACATTCGCTCAGACGCTTGGCACAAGTTCGCCGGTGATTGACGACAACGGCTGGAGTTACGTGCTGGACAGCGGCGGCTACCTGCGGGCTTTCTATCGTTTTGCGCCGCCGCCTTTCATGGTCTTCAGCAAGAAGATTGCCACACAAGGCACGTCGGTGGGCGGCGTGATCATCGGCAACGATGGCATGGTGTTTGCGCCCAGCCGCAACAACACCTTCTACGCCATCGGCAGTCCGTAAAACAGCCAGAGGCCCTTCGGGCAGGTTCACCCGAAGGGCCTCATTCACGACAATGTCACGGTTTCAAACAGTACATTGTCACATGGTGCTTATTTACTACTGGCAGACGGCACTTTGCTCCTTGCTTCTTTTTTGACTTCTTCTTTACAATCTCTCCATAAAATTCGTTGTAACAATCCTCAAAAATAGGGGTATCCTTGTCAGTGTTCAAGAAGACCCTTATCACACTCGCGAATTCTTGAGACGGCCTTGCCGTCGAGGAGCCACATCACTCATGTCTAAAAATCTCGCTACTCGCCTTCATCAACTCCTGAGCCTGCTCGTCATCCTCAGCCTGCTGATTCCGGCCGGACTGGCGTCGGCGCAAGAGGGCGGCACGGAAACGCCCGCGCCGACCGACACACCAGCGCCGGCCGAGACGGCAACGCCCGAAGCGACGGTTACAGAAACGCCGACCGAAACGCCAACGGAAATTCCAACAGAGGCGGCGGCCCCGGCGCCGGCGGCAACTTCGTCACGCGGCGGCGGCGATCCGCGTTTGAGCAGTGTCTTGAATGATCTGGCGGAGGCCTATGCCAGCGGCGGCCCGACGGCGGCCATGAGCGTGGCCGAGGCTCAGGGCTTGTCGCTTCAGGCGGCGGGCGAGAACGTGCAGGTGGTGGCCATGCTCGCGCCGGGCAAGTCGTCGAACGAAGCCCGTGACCTGGTGGCCAGCCTGGGCGGCCTGGTGGAAGTGGACATTGACGCGCTCGTTCAGATCAGTTTGCCGATTGGCGGTTTGCAGGCATTGGCGACGAGCGATCTGTTTTTGGGCGTGCGCCTGCCGGCTTATGCGGAAGAGGTGGCGGTGACGTCTGAGGGCAAGACCACGTCGAACGCGAGCGCCTGGCAAGCGGTGGGCCTGACGGGCAAAGGTGTGAAAGTTGCCATCCTGGACACGGGCTTCACCGGCTATACGACTCTGTATGGCACCGAACTGCCGCCTGTGACCCGGATTCACACCCGCTCCTTCCGCGCTGACCTCAACTTGCAAACCAGCAGCCACGGGCGCGAGGTGGCCGAGATTGTATACGACATGGCTCCCGACGCTGAACTGTGGCTGGTCAGCATCAGCACCGACCTTGAATTTAGTGAAGCGATGGACTGGTTGATCACCCAGAACGTTGACATTATCAACGCTTCCATCGGCTGGACGAATTACGACGACGGCGACGGCGACAGTAGCACCGGAGTCAACAATGCTCTGGTGGACTCGGTTAACCGCGTGAACACCGCCGGAATTTTGTACGTGGCCGCCGCCGGGAATTCGGCTGTGGGGCATGCCGCAGTGACCTATGTCAACAGTGGCGGTTTCCATTTGTGGGACGCTGATATTTATAACGAGATTAACAACTGGACCGACTGCCCACCTGGCTTTTCATGTTACGTCGAAGCAAACCTGGCCTGGAATGATTGGGGCGACGCGATTCCGGGCAAAGACTACGACCTGTTCATTATGCAGAATACCGGAGCAGGTTGGGTGACAGTTGCCTCAAGCTTCAATGATCAGTTGGCGGGTTACCCGTGGCCCACCGAGCGTGTAGGCGCTTTTGTGCCCTCCGGCGGCCAGGTAGCGATTGTTGTTCAACGATTCAATTCTTCCACCAGTGAATATCTTGAAATGTTTGTGAACGGCTGGGACTTGCAGGTAGATAGCAACACCAGCACCATTCTCAGCCCGGCGGACGCGGCTAACGCTTTCACTGTTGGCGCGTACAACCACCTCTCTGGTTCGCACGAAACTTATAGCTCGCGCGGCCCGGTGAATGAAGCAGGCGGCGCGGCTCCGAGCGGTGATGAAGCCGTCAAGCCGGACATCACCGGCCCCGATTGCACGACCACCAGCCTGAGCGACGGTTCTACCGGCGAAGGTTTCTGCGGCACCTCAGGCGCGGCCCCGCACGTGGCGGGCGCGGCGGCGCTGGTTTTGCAAGCCGACCCGACACGCACCAATGCTCAGCTTCGTAGTTTCCTTGAAACTGCGGCTGAGGCAGATGCCGGAGACCCAACCGCTGGCAAAGATAATCAGTGGGGCTGGGGCAAGCTCATCCTGGGCGCGGCTCCGGCCGGCCCGGCGGCCTGCCCAACTTGCATCAACTCGGCTGGCTGGCCGCTCTTCCAAAACGGCGTAACTCGCGCAGGCGCAGGTACAAGTGCTATCAGCACGACGGCCAGCCTGTTGTGGACTTCGCCTCTGCTCACCGCGGACGTGCGCTCGGTCGTCGTCGGCTCTGGGGCGTTGGCTTACGTGAAAGCCGGGCGTTACGTCTACGCTCTCAATAAACAGTTTGGCACTATTGCCTGGACGTTTGACCTCGGCGCGGCGGGAGTGGCCAAAGGCCCCGGCGCGCCCGCCCTCACCGATGGCGGTTCGCCGGCCGTGTTTGTGGGCAGCGGTGACGGCTATGTTTACAAGATTGAGGCTACGTCCGCTACTCCTAACGGCGTGCAAGTTTGCAAGTCGGCCAAACTCGGCACAGACCTGAGCAAAGCCTCGCCGCTGATCGGCGCGGATGGCACGGTGTACTTTGTGGATGACACGCTCACTATCGATCGCCTGATCGCCGTCAACCCGGCGGACTGTTCACAGCGGTGGGCCGTCAACCTTGGAACCGGCGCTACCGGCGCCGGCACCTCGTCACCCGCTTACTGGGCCAACCCGGCTGATCCCAACACCACCGATGACTTGATCTTCGTCGGCGCGGACAAGTTGTATGCCTTCACGATTTGGGGCGGGCCGAAATGGTCGGCCCCGATCAAGACGGGCGTTGAAGTGGCAACCGTGCCAACCACGCCGACGGTGATCGATCCCGGCGGCGCGTGGAAAGTTTACGTCGTCAACAGCCTCGGCGATCTGTACTCGGCCAATGCTATTGATGGCACGTCGCTCGTCCGCGCCCACGATGCTCCCGCCGGCGCGCACGCTTCCGGCTCAATCGCCGCCTTCGACAACGGCGCTCACTTCTTCCTTTACTGGGGTCATCTGGCCGTTCTCTACAAACACGACACCTTTACCTCGACAACAACCCCAACGCCTCCATTGACCATTGGCGGCAGTCTCACCGACGCCTCGCCGGTGGTGGACAGCGCCAACAACGTCTTCATCGGCTCCACCGACGGCAAAGTGTATGGCATCAACGGCGGCACGATGGCCGACTTGGATGGCCCGGGCACCGTCTGGCCCAAGATTGCGGCAATCAGCACCGCCGGCGGCCTGGCCATTCTCAACACCGATCTCTACGTTCCTTCAACGGACGACCGGGTTCGAGTATATGGCACTCTGCCAGGCACGTGCGCGACTTGTAATACCGAAGTATCTGATTGGCCCACGTTCCAGCGCGGCGTAAACCGCAATGGCGACGGCATTTACACAGTGGGCACTTCGCCGCTTCAGTTGTGGAACCGCGCCCCCGGCGGTGATGTCTTCCCGCCCATCGTCGGTCCAACCTCTGGCGCTCACCCTCGGGGCATCGCCTACTTTGTCACCGGGCGCTACCTGCGCGCCTTCGACATTGACACCCGCAATGTGATCTGGTCATACGACCTGGGCCTGACTGGCACAGCCACCGGCTTTGCCGCTCCTGCCCTGGCAAATCAAACGGGCGCGGCGACGGGCTTCGCCGACGGCATTGTCTATGTTGGCGGCAAAGATGGTTTCCTGCACGCTGTTTATGCCGACGGCCCGAACGCCGGTCAGCGCCTGTGGGCCACCGATGTGGGTCTCGACATTTCCAAAGCCTCGCCGCTCATTGACAACAACGGCGTCGTCTACGTCGTCGAAGACGGGGCAGTAGATCGCCTCATCGCCGTCACCCACGAAGGGGCGGTGAAGTGGGCGGCCAGCATCGGCGCGGCACTTGGTACCTCCTCCCCAGCTTACGATGGGACGTGCGTTTACGTCGGCGGCAAGAATCTATATGGCTTCAATGCGACTGACGGCACAACTTGTACGGGCTGGCCCGCTGGCGGCTACCAGCTTGGCGTTGTCACGACTACGGTTCCAAGTGCGCCCATAATTGTTGGCACCGATGATTTGTACGCGCTTAACAACCTGGGCGATCTCTACCATATTAATCTGGCCTCCCTGCCTGTGCCGCCACTGGTGGTCGAGTATGACACGCCTGCAGGTGTTGGCTCCGGCTCACTGGCTTATGACACAACTAACGCCCTTGTCTACTGGACTCTGGGCGGCAAGCTGTATAAGTGGGATGGCGCGACTCCGGGAGCAATTACGTTGAGCGGCGCAACTACCAACAGCACGCCGGTGATCGATTCAGCGGGCAATGTCTTTGTTGGCACGAGCGATAACAAGCTGTGGAAAGTGCCAAGCGGAGGTTCGACGGCGACGGTCATGTTCACCGCTCTTGGCTCGATGGCCAGCGCGGGCGCAATTACAGTTGATCCCAATACGAATGGCGTCCTCCTCTGGCCGTCACTGGATGATAAGCTGTATGCCTTTGGCACGCCTGAAGGAACAAGCACTTGCCCGGGTTGCGCGCTGGCTTCAGTAGAATGGCCCGCTTTCCAAAGCAATGCGGCTCACGCGCCCGTCGAACAAGGCGGCGGCGGCGCAACCATCCGCAAGACTCGGCAGTTCACGGCTGTTGGCGCAACTCGCCCGGCGGTGGCCGACGCCAGCAACATCTACTTTGTGGCCGGGCAGTATCTCTACGCCCGCAACAAGAACACGGACGCCTTCGCCTGGGGAACTGTGGGCGGCGTTGAGAAGAAGTACAACCTCGGCCTGGCGGTGACGGCTGGATTCTATGCCATGCCTGCCCTGGCTACCGACGGCGCGAACACCATCATCTACGTCGGCGGCTCGGACGGCAACCTGCACGCCGTGAACGCGGCCACCGGCGACTTGATCTGGAAGACGGACGTGGGCAACAACATCTCCAAAGCTTCGCCCATCGTCTCAGACCTCGGCCTCATCTTTGTCGTCGAGGACAATGCCACCCCTGACCGGCTGATTGCGCTCGACTCTACTGGCACGATCATTTGGTCGCAGTTGATTGGTCTCTCTAACGGCACTTCGTCGCCGGCGATTGATGCGAAGAGCGCCGGGATCACGGACGATGTGGTGCTGGTGGGCGGCGGCGGCGGCTTGTATGCCTTTGATGTCGAAGATGGCGCGCCAGTGTTCACCTCTAACTACGGCGTCATCGCCCCGGCCAGCCCGCTGACCAATGGTTCACCAGTAGTCTTTAATGCCGTTGATCCTGACCTCGACGGTTACTACGTGGTGAGCGGCGATGGCGTGCTGTGGCGGGTATCCTTCAACGGCCTCACGGTCACCAACCTGGGCGACGCCGACGGCGCATTGCTCAAAGGCGGCAAGTCGGCGGCCCCGCTCATCCTGGAAAGTGCCGGGTCAGCCAACATCTTCTTTGGCTTAGGCAACAAGCTCTATAAAGTGACTTACGATGGCGTGAGCGCGCCAGCCGCGCCCACCGCGACAACGTTGGGCGGCGTGCTGGGCGACTCGACGCCGCTGGCGGGCGATGGTCATGTCTACATCGGCTCCACCGATCTAAAGTTCTACTCTATCCAACAAGCCGCACCGCCTCTGACGGCAACAGCGGTTTACACTCACACCGCCAGCCTGGCCGGTTCCGGCGCGTTCATGGACGCCGATCATGTAGTCTGGCCGGCGCAGGATGGCAAGCAGTTGGTCTTCACCAATGGCGTTGGCGACCCGGGTTCGTTGAACACTGCTAACGGCCAGTGGCCGCTCTTCCAAAGAAACGATGCTCATACTGGCACGGCGGCTTCTGCCTTGTCGTCCAGCGCCATTGAGCAATGGGCGGTGCTGACGGCGGGCGATGTGCGCGGCGTGGTCATCGGGAATGCTACTCTCCAACCCGTTGCTTATCCTCAAGGCCTGGCCTACTTCGTGGCCGGGACGAAGCTTTATGCCCTCGACGTGGCGACTCACCTCATCGCCAAGCAATGGGATTTGGGCGCGACGAGCGGCGTAAGTGGTTACTCATCGCCGGCCGTCATCACAGTTGACAACGGCGCGAACGACGAAGAGTGGGTGTTCGTAGCCGACAAGCTGGGCGTGGTTCGGGCCTATGGTTTCCGCTGGAATGGCGCGGCTTACGAGTGGGTGACCAACCCAAGCTGGTCGGTGGACGTGGGCCTAGACGCCTCGAAAGCCTCGGTGCTGGCCGGACACAATGACCTGGTGTACGTGGTGGAAGACACCCTGGGAGTGGACAGACTGCACGCCATTAACCGCGTGAACGGCTCACTGTTGTGGAGCGCCAACCTCGGCGCGGGCGCTGGCAGTTCGTCACCGGCCTTCTACGACGATGGCGGCAACGGCGTTGTCTATGTTGGTTCGGATAAGTTGTATGCCATTGACGCCATGACCGGCGTGCCTGAAACCGGCTCGCCGATCACCCTGGCAACACCCGCGCCCGGCATGATCAACTCCGCGCCGCTCATCATTGGCACTGACGTGTATGTGTTGACGGCGACGGCCCGGCTGTTCCGTGTTGCTACTGCTGGTAATGTAGTGACGCCAGACTTGATTGGCGATCCCGCCATCCTAACCACCATTGGCGCATCTTCGATGGCACGGTTTGACGCTGCTGGCGCTGATGACTATCTCTTCATCGCTACAGCAAACAAGCTGTATCGCTACAACTTTAACGGCCCGGCGCTCTCAGCCCCGCTCACCCTCGGCGCGCTGGCCACCAACTTCACCAACTCTACCCCGCTGGTGGACAGTGCTGGCAACGTCTTCATCGGCGGCGCGGATGGTTTCCTCTACGGTGTTGATGGCAACACCATGACGGCCTTTGCCGGGCCGTACAACCCGGTGGACGGAAGCGGCTGGCCCAAGAAGATCGGCGTGGGCACGGCGGCCAGTAGCGCTGCCGGTTCGCTGGCGCTGGTAAACAGCCAGTTGTACGTGCCATCGCTCGACGACAACCTGCGCCGCTTCGGCCCGGCGCCTGCCGCCTGCGTTGACTGCGACCTGTACACCGCCGCTCAGTGGCCGATGTTCCAGCATGACGTCGCACACACGGGCCGCAACGGCAACGGCGCCGGTCATCGCGCGCCCATCGCTTTCTGGTCGAAGTCTACGACGACCACTTCAGCCCCGCCGCGCACGCCCGTACTTGGCCCCGTCAAGGCTGGCTTTGCCAACGGTGTCCTGTACTTCACCTCCGGCCAGTTCGTCCTGGCCCGCGACGCCGCCAACGGCAATGAGTTGTGGCGATTCGACCTGGGCCTGTTGGGCAACCCGAGCGGCGGCGCTTCTCCAGCCTTGTTGCTGGTGGCTGCCAACGCTGGCGGCGTGGATGATGATGTGGTCAACGTCATCGTCGGCGCAAAGGACGGCTTCCTCTATGCCCTCAACGCCAACACCGGCGTCATGGCCTGGCGCATTGACCTGGGCCTGGACATCTCGAAGGCCTCGCCGGTCATTGACGGCGACGGCACGATCTACGTCGTCGAAGACACTGCCGCCCTCGACCGCCTGCACGCCGTTTACTTCAACGGCACGCGCAAGTGGACGCGCGATCTGGCGGCTGGCACGGGCGCGTCGTCGCCAGTGCTAGACGTGGCTAACACGAATGTGATCGTCGGCTCGGCCAACAAGCTCTTTGCCTTCGACACAATCACGAACGCCCTGGCCTGGGCAACACCGACGACAATGCCTGCCGGCTTATTCAACACTTCGCTGGTAGTCAATGGCGACGACCTGTGGGCGTTGAACAACGTCGCCGGTTTGTATCGAGTGAATCCGGCCACCGGCTCGGTGTATGATGGCGGCGCGGCCTTAGGCATCCAACCGATGGTAGCCGGTGTGGGCCTCGTGGGCGACAGTGTAGCCCCGGCCATCCAGTCCGACCCGTACACTGCCGGTTACGACATCATCGCCTTCACCGCCGGAACCCGCCTCTACCGGGTAATTTGGAACAACACGGGCAACGCTGTTGTGACCGCCGGGTATCTGAGTTTTGCCGGAACGGTAGGCAACGCCTCGCCGGTGATTGACGCCAACGGCTGGACGTACACTCTTGACAGCCTGGGCTACCTGCGGGCGTTCTACCGTTACGCGTTCTACACCGTCTTTGCCAAGAAGGTGGCCACGCAGGGCACGCTGGCCGGCGGCCCCATCATCGGCAATGGCACGAACGGCACGGCGGCGGTTTACTTACCCAGCCGCAACAACACCTTCTACAAGGTGGGCAAGCCGTAACCGCGAACACACTTTAGCCTTTCATAGAGACACGGGGTTCATGGAGTCGAAAGACTCTGTGCTCTCCGTGTCTCTGTGGTTTACTTATGCGTTCATCTGATCGACAAGTTGCTATTCTCGTCGGCATGGCGGTATTGTTCATCGTCGGCGGCATGGGCGCTTTGCTGTTCAGCGCCTTCTACAGCACGCTACTCCCGGCCACTTCGGTGGCGGTTGCCCCCACCCAGCCCGCCGGGCCAATCAATTCCAACCCGGCCATCGTAACGGCGACTTCTGTAGCGTTAGCGCCTGAATCGCCCACGTTGACCCTGCCGCCGTCGGCGGAAGGTCAACCGTCGCCCACCGGGGATGTCGTGGGTGGCGGCCTAACCCAGCCCGTCGTTGCCACCGCCACGCCGGAGGCCATCCAACCTGCTGCCACTCAACCGCCAACACAAGGCACAGTGGATCAGCCAACGATCACACCTTCTGCGCCGACCGACACGCCCGTGCCTGGCGCTTCGCCGACGTTTGACGACAACCCCACGTTGCTCTTCGCGACACAAGACTCAGCCACCGAAACCGCCACGCCCGAACCGCTTAAAGACCCCGGCGGCTCGGTGGAACTCTCGGTAGCCCAGGTTCAGCGCATGCAGGTTTCGGGCGGCTATGTGGTGATGGTGGACGTGGGCAACCTCACCGAACAGCCGCTCAAGGATGTGGTGCTCGTCTTCACCAACGCCTCGGGGGCGCGGATTGGCGGCCCCAGGCCTCTGGCTCTGCACATCCCGGCCAACGACGCCCGGCCCGGCGCGACCGGCGTAATCGCCGCCAACGATCCGATCTTCACCAACTGGAGCGCGGTGCAGGTTCATGCCCTGGGCACGCCGGTGACGGCCCAATCGGGGCAGGCGGGGTATCCGATGGTGCTGGATACCGAGTTGGCTCAGGTGACGGCCAGTTCCTCCGGGTATTCGTATCAGGTGACGATCGTCAACAACACCGGCGGGCGCGTCGCCATTCCTTATCAAAACATCTCCTTCTTTTCCAATGATGGCGTGCTGTTGTTTGTCGCCAATCTTGGCAATCATGCGGCCATCAACGACGGCGAGTCGTACCAACTCAGCGGCACGATCCCGGCGGCCCAGCCGGCCGCCGAGGGCCGCTCGCTGGCCGAGTACAGCGACGTGCTGGCCATCATCAGCGCCGAGGCCTCGCCTTGATACTTCGCGCCCGGCGTGATAAAATGCGGCCAGTGCCCTCGTAGCTCAGTGGATAGAGCATTTGCTTGCGGAGCAAAGGGCCCGGCGTTCGAGTCGCCGCGAGGGCGCACTTATAAACCGGCAGGGACTCCCTGCTGGTTTTTTGATCTGGAGTTGTATGAGTCTTTTGCTAATTCACAGCCGCCTGGCTACCACCGGCATGTTGTACTCCGCCGCTGTTGGCCTGTGGGCGCTCTACCTGGCCTTTCGCAAGCGCGACCTCGACGCCAACTTCTGGGGGGCACTGGCCATCAATGAGATCATCTTTATCGTCGAAGCGGTTCTGGGCGTGACGATGTGGGCGCAGGGCCTGCGGCCTGGCCGCCTCATTCACATTCTGTACGGAATCGTAGCTATCATCACCATCCCTTCGGCTTTTGCCTTCACCCGGGGCCGGGGCACGCGCCGCGAAGCCTTGATCTACGGCGCGCTGTGCCTCTTCCTGGCGGGCGTTGCCATTCGCGCCGCCACCACCGCCGGGCTGTGAACCGAAAACGCCTCGTTGCGATTCTCTTTAGCGTTGCTCTGCTGGCGACGGCCCTGCTCCTCTTTGCCTTCATCAGAACACGGCCTTCGGCAGACGCGCCGCCCGGCCAACTCCGGCCTTTTGCCGGTTGGCTGTCGGCCACCGCCGAGGCGGCTTCCCCTTTCTCGCTCACGCCCGTCACCCTCGCCCCTCAACCCTATCAACATCCGTCCGGCGCATTCAGCGTTCGCTATCCCGAAGGCTGGCAGATTGACGAGACGGAAGACGCAACCCTGTTCACCGCGCCCGACGACTCGGCCTCCTTCGGCGTGAACTTCGGGGCCGCCGACTCTCAAGTGGGCGGCGGTTTCGCCGCCGGGGCCGCTTCGGAGTTTCGGGCGGCCTGGGCCGACCTGCCCGGCTTCACTCTGCAACCAGACTCGGTCTCTCTTTCCAACTACTGGTCGGTCGGGTTTGGTTACGATCAGCCGGCCACGCCTGATCACCCGGCCCTGCCCATGACCGGGCTAGTCATCGTTCAGTTGCGCGACGGAGTCACATATAGGCAAATCTTTACCGTTCGCAACGAATTGCAAACACAATTTGCCGTTGTTTTTCAAACCATCCTCGAGTCACTGGCCTTAGAGTCCCACGCCGCTCTTCCCAACTCAGAGTAAAATAGGCGCACTTCGGAGCAAACGTATGCCTAAAAAAGTGTTAGTGATTGACGACGAAATTGATACTTGTAAAATGCTGGCCACCGGCCTCAAGCTTCTTGGTTTTGAAACCGACTACGCCCTCTCGGCCCTGCAGGCCTTCAAGAAGTTTGGCGAGAGCGCCCCGAATGCAGTGGTGCTCGACCTGATGATGCCCGACGCCGACGGCTACGAAGTGATGCGCCGTATGAAGGCCAACCCGGCCACGGCGGCTTTGCCCATTGTCATCGTCTCGGCCACCGCCCAGCCCGGCGCCGAGGAGCGGTGCAAACGGGCCGGGGCCAACTTCTTTATGCACAAGCCGGTGAGCCTTCAAGAACTCAGCGACATCATCGCCAAGCTACTCTAATTTCCAATTCACCCTTCCCAACACGAACCCGTTTTCACGCCTTTGGCGGGAAGCGGGTTCGTGCTGATTATGAGGAGTTATTCCATGACTGAAAAAACCATCATCGTCCTTGAGGGCGATCAGACCGGGCAGGAACTGCTCGAAGAATCCTTGCGGGTGCTTGATCCGGTTGTGACCGGCCTGCCCACCCGGTTTGAGCGATTTAATCTCTCGCTCGAAAAGCGCCGCGAGACCCATAACGCCATCGTTCGTGAGGCCGCGGCCGCTATGCGCCAGAGCGGGTTGGGCCTCAAGGCCGCCACCATCACCCCGGAAGTTAAGGGCGACGTAGGAAGCCCCAACGCCATTTTGCGCGAAGAGATTGACGGCAAGGTGATCCTGCGCACCGGGCGGCGCATTCCGCGCGTGCGCCCCATCGGCGGCGTCCACTCGCCCATTGCCATCGTTCGCATGGCCGTAGACGACGCTTACGGCGCGAAAGAGTGGCGCGAGACGATCAATGGCGACGAGGTGGCCTACCGCACCGAGCACATCAGCCGCGCCACCTGCCGGGCCGTAGCCGAATTTGCGTTTCAATACGCCGGGAGGAACGGCGCCAAAGTGTTCGGTGGCCCCAAGTACACCGTCAGCCCGGTGTACGAAGGCATGTTCAAGGAAGAGATGGACGCCGCCGCCAAGCGTCACCCGGCGGTGCGCTACGACCCGCAGTTGATTGACGCCACTTACGCCCTCCTGCTAAGGAACGACGGCGAAGCGCTTGTCATCCCGACTCTCAACCGCGACGGCGACTGCATCTCGGACATGGTTCTGCAAATGTTTGGCTCGATTGCCGGTTCCGAGTCGCTGGTGCTGGGCTTCGACGAGAGCGCCACAACCGTGAAGACGGTGATGGCTGAAGCGCCGCACGGAACCGCGCCCAGCCTGCAAGGCAAAAACGTCGCCAATCCCATGGCCATGATTCTGGCCGGGGCGGCGCTCCTCACCTACTTCAAGTCGCCCGACGCCGACAACGCCTCGCGGGCCATCTACGAGTCGGTCTTCGAGGCCGTCTACGAAGGCCACGGCACCGCCGACTTGAGCGGCCACGCCACCACGGCAGAGTTCACTGACGAAGTCATTCGCCGGGTGCGAACGAAGCTGGAGGTGTGGGGAGCGTTGTCATGACTCGCAAACTCTCCGCCCTCCTTGCTCTGCTTCTCTTCCCGATCCTCGCCTGCACCCGCGCCAGCGTCCCTCCGCCAACCCCCAACCCGGCCACAGTGGCGATGGAGCAAACCAATATAGCCGCCTTGTCCCTGCTTCTCAGCGCGGGGCTAACCGAAACTGCCCAGGCCTCGCCGGCTACTTCAACTCCAGCCTTCACCCCTGAACCGTCGGCCACGATCTTCGAGGATGAAGCCATCTTCATCATTGAACCCGGCTCCGGCGCGATTGTCACTTCACCCGTCCGCGTCGCCGGGGAAGCCGACCCAACTTTTGAGCAATCTCTGGTCGTGCAAATCGCCGACGAAAGCGGCGCAGTCATTGCCACCGCTCCGGCCCAGATCGCCGCCGACCTCGGACATCGCGGGCCGTTTGTGGTGGACGTTTCTTTCACAGTGGCGGCTGAAGGGCCGGGCCGCATCTCTGTCTTCGCCGTCAGCGCCCGCGACGGCGGCCTCACTCACCTGTCATCGGTCGAAGTGATCCTCAAGCCCTGACCTTCCTCCCAACGAAAAAATTAAGGCTGAACGCTTGTATCGCCCCTCAAACAGCGTTACAATCGCCAGCGATGAAGTTGCTTAACTTCGCCGTGAGTTTTGAAATCAGCCTTGCCTCTGTTGGCCTCAGTGTTCGCGAACGCCTCGACGCGCCCACCGCCGGCTTCTTGCGGAGCAGAACCGACCACGACCCACCCTCCTTTCAATCTCTAATAACCAATAACTAATTTCTAATTACTACTGATTGATAAGGAGACTGACCCATGACCACCCCCTCCCGCCGCGCCAAGTTTTACGCCGATGTGCCAGATGAAAAATGGAATGACTGGCGCTGGCAGATGTCCCACCGCCTCAACACCGTCGGTGAACTTGCCAACGTTCTCGACCTCAACGAGAGCGAGAAGAAAGCCCTCGAAGCCAAGAACCTTTTTCGCGTGGATGTCACGCCGTACTTTGCCTCGCTCATTGACCCGAACGATCCCTACGATCCCATCCGCCGCCAGATCGTCCCCACCGACCGCGAGATGGTGCCCTTCACGTCAATGATGGAAGATTCGCTGGCCGAAGACCGGCACTCGCCCGTCCCCGGCCTTGTCCATCGTTACCCGGATCGGGTGCTGATGCTCGTCACCACCCAGTGCGCCTCCTACTGCCGCTACTGCACCCGCTCGCGCATCGTCGGCGACCCCAGCCAGACCTTCTCGCGCAAAGAGTTCGAGGCCCAGATTGATTATCTCGAACGCACGCAACAGGTGCGCGACGTTCTGCTCTCCTGCGGCGACCCGCTGGTGCTGGCCCCCAAACTGCTGGAAGAGATCATCAGCCGCATCCGCGCCATCCCGCACGTCGAGATCATTCGCATCGGCTCCCGCGTTCCGGTCTTCCTGCCCATGCGTATCACCCCGGAATTTTGTGACATGATCCAGAAGTATCACCCGTTCTGGATGAACATCCACGTCAACCACCCCAACGAGATCACGCCGGAACTGGCCGCCGCCTGCGACCGCCTCAGCCGGGCCGGAGTCCCACTGGGCAACCAATCGGTTCTCCTGGCCGGAGTCAACGACTCGGTTCACATCCAGCGTAAACTTGTCCACGACCTAGTGATGATGCGCGTCCGGCCTTACTACTTGTATCAGTGTGATCTGGTTGAAGGGGCGGGACATTTCCGCACCAGCGTGGCCAAAGGCATCGAGATCATCGAAGGCTTGCGCGGCCACACCTCGGGCTACGCCGTGCCGCAGTTCATCGTGGACGCTCCCGGCGGCGGCGGCAAGATTCCGGTCGGCCCCAACTATCTGATCTCGCAAGGGCACGGCAAGATAGTCGTTCGCAACTACGAAGGCTTCATCACCACCTACACCGAGCCGGAAGATTACAACCCGCACGCCGTCTCGCCGCTGGAAGCCAAAGTCCTGCCTCGCCCCGAGCCGGGCCAGGAAGGCGTGCTGGGCCTCATCGAGGGCCACGAGATGTTCATCAAACCGAAGACATTCGATGACGTTCACGATCGCGGCGGCGGCGTCCATCGCCTCAAGGCCGACGATAAGAAGTGGAAGCCGCTCGGCATCGGCCAGCACCCTGATCTCATCGAAGGCGACTCAAACGAACACACCCTGCCTCTCATTGATGGAGAAACTTCGTAGTGAATACTTCTGACAGTTCAGACCCGCTTTCTATTCTCCCTCCCCTGTCCCGTCGAGACGGGACGGGGGAGGGCCGGGGTGGGGGCGGCCTCCGCGTCGCCCTCCTCTACAACCTCGCCGAAAACGCTCCCTCCGATCCCAACGCTCCGCCTGACTCCCTCGACGAACTCGATAGCGAAAAGAACGTGAAGGCCTACGCCGCCGCCCTTCGCGCCGCCGGCCACACCGTCTTTCCCATGGAAGGCGATGCTTCGCTCCCGGCCAAACTCAAGCGCAACAAGATTGACGTCTGCTTCAACACCTGCGAAGGCTATCGCGGCGATTCGCGCGAGGCTCAGGTTCCGGCTTTGTTGGAAATGCTCGGCGTGCCTTACACCGCCGCCCGCGTGCTCGGCCTGGCCCTGACGCTCGACAAGGCCATGACCAAGCGGGTGCTGGCCCATCACGGCCTGCCCACGCCGCGCTTTCAGGAATTCCTCACCCCGGACGATCCGCTCGACCCGACGCTGCGCTTCCCGCTCTTCCTCAAGCCCAACCGCGAAGGCACGGGCAAGGGCATCACCAGCAAGTCCATCGTTAACGACGAAGCCGAACTGCGTGAGTATGTGGATTACCTGATCAAACACTATCACCAGTCGGTGCTGGTGGAGCAGTACGTGGATGGCCGCGACCTGACCTGCGGCCTGGTGGGCAACCTGGAACCCTGGGCGCTCAACGCTCCCATTCCGATCAAGGCCCTGGTTCCAAAAGACGGCCAAACCGGCGTGGATTACGCCGGTGTTCACTTCTTCCCAATTTCCGAAGTTGACTACACCGTCTATCCGCCCGGCACTGAGCCGGTGTACAGCAACAAGCTCAAAATCGAACTGGCCGACGACTATCACTGCCTGTGCCCGGCCCCGATCCCTGAAGACACCGCCGCCGAGCTTCGCCGCCTCACGCTCGAAGTCTTCCGCCTCACCCAATCGCAGGACATGGCCCGGGTGGACTTCCGCCTCGACCGCCGCACCCGCCAGCCGCAAATTCTGGAGATCAATGCCCTGCCCGGTATCACGCCCATCTCCGATCTTTCGCTTTGCGCTTACGCCGAGGGTTGGACTCACGCCGATTTAATTGTGGCGGTGATGGACGCCGCCATCGAACGCCTGCACCTGGGACATGCCGGGCGGGCGAATGGCAAACCCGTCCGGTCCGTCATTTCTGTAGCAAGAGGCCGCCATGCCACGACGATTGAAAGTAGCCCTGCTCGCTAACCTCAAAAAGAACGCGCCCAAATTTCCGGGGATGAGCGACGATTACTGGGACGACCTGGACGCCGAAACCACCGTCGAGGCCCTGTTGGCCGCCATTCGCGTGGGCGGCCACGACCCGGTGTTTTACGAGGGCGACAGTAACCTGCCGGAGAAGTTGCGCGAGGATCGGCCCGACATTTGCTTCAATATTTGTGAGGCGCATTTTGGCGATTCGCGTGAGGCGCAGGTCCCGGCTCTGCTGGAGATGTTGCGCATTCCTTACACTGGCTCCAAAGTGCTCACCCTGGCCCTCTGCCTCGACAAGCCGATGACCAAACGCCTGCTGAACTGGCACGAACTGCCCACCCCGGCCTTTCAGACTTTTGAGCGCATGGACGAGCCGCTCGACGACGACATGAGCTTCCCGCTGTTTGTGAAGCCGTCGCGTGAGGGCACCAGCGTTGGCATCGGGCCGCAGTCCATTGTCCACAACGAGGCAGAACTGCGCGAGCAATTGAGGGTTATTTTTGAGATTTACCGGCAGACGGCACTGGTGGAACACTACGTGGCCGGGCGGGAAGTGACCGTCGGCCTGGTGGGCAACGTCACCGGCTTTGCCGCCCGCCGCCTGCCGCAACGCCTTTACGGAACCAGCCGCCGCACGCCGGGCGACCTCGACGACATCCGCGCCGGCGGCCTGCTCTTTTTGCCGCCCATGGAAGTGGACCTCACGCCCTTCAAAGAGTCCGATGAGGTCTACAGCAACCGCCTCAAGACCGACCTGGCCGATCAACTCAACTATATGTGCCCGGCCCCGCTGGAGCCAAAGCAGGTGGAAGAACTGAACTGGCTCACTGCCGCCGTCTTCCGGGTGTGCGGTTGCTACGACGTTTCGCGAGTGGACTTCCGCCTCGACGAGAACGACAACTATCAGCCTTACATCCTCGAAATCAATCCGCTCCCCGGCCTCGCGCCCGGCATCAGCGATCTCGTCATCGAAGCCGCCGCCATCAAGATTGAACACGCCGAGCTTGTCAACAGAATATTGGATGCGGCCATTCGTCGTCACGGCATCATGTAGGGGCAATTCATGAATTGCCCCTACAAGCCATATGTTCGAAATCTACCCCTCCCTCCCCGCTGAACGCGCCGACATCGAACGCATCACGCACGCCGCCGGCAACTTCCACGCCGACGAGTTGACCACGCCGCTGGAATTGTTCGACGGCTATCTTCGCGATCCAAAAGTCTCCGGCTACAACTTTCTTTCGGCCAAACGTGATGATCAGGTAGTGGGCTACGCCTGCTACGGGCCGACGGCGCTGACAGAAGGCACATTCGATTTGTATTGGATCGTCGCTGAGGCTTCGGCGCACGGGCAGGGTGTGGGGCGGGCGTTGTTTGAGCGCGTGGCGAGTGAGGTGAAGAAGGGCGACGGGCGTTTGTTGATGATCTGGACGAGTAGCACGCCCGACTACGAGCGCGCCCGCAAGTTTTATGAGCGCATGGGTTGCAAACTCGAAGCGCAGATCAAAAATTTTTATCGCGCCGGCGATGACTTGTGCATCTTCAGCTTTCGGATCGCAGATTTTGACTCTTGAAGCTTCATTTAGACACGGGATGTCTTGCGAAGCGCCTCGTGTCTGGAAGAACACCGCCCGGCAATTTTAAGGTTAAGTTATTGACTGTCGATCAAAAAATTGCTACTATGTGCAGGGATTATTGAAAAGCCAATCTCAAGATATGGCAGTCATAGGAGGAGGACACCCCCAGAAGCGCGTATCCAGTTGCTCTGAGGGAACAGAGAGATGAACAACGAAGATGAAAGTTCAATAAAAATTAACCAGCCCGATTTCAAAGCCGTCATTCTGCATAACTTGATGTCGGATTGGAACAGCCGGGACACTGAAGTGTCGGACACGGCCATGAAGCGCATGCGGCGCGGGCTGATGGAAATGGGGTACGAAGTAATGCTGGCCCCGGTCCGCACGGATGTGGCCGAACCCCTCGTCGGCCTTGACCCCAAGAAGCACGTCGTCTTCAACTGGTGCGAAGGACTCGATGGGCAACCCAATGCCTACGATGCGATCCCGCCGGTGTTGGAAACGATGGGCTTTGCCTACACCGGGGCCGACGCCTGGACATTGATGGCCACCACCGACAAGACGGTGACTAAAGATTATTTGCTCAAGCATAACGTTTCTACGCCGTTGGCCAAAGTGTTCACCGCCGCCGACCGCGACGGCTGGAACTGCTACCCGGCGCTCGTCAAACCGGCGCTGGAGCATTGCTCGCACGGCATTACGCCCGACGCGATTGTGGACACGCCGGAGCAACTTGAAGAGCGGGTGCAGTACGTGTTGGACACCTGGAACCAGCCGGCCCTGGTTGAAGAGTTCATTGACGGCCCCGAGTTCAACGTCTCGCTCTGGGGCAATGGCCGCCTCTCGGTTCTGCCGCTGGCCATGCTCGACTTTCAGGCTTTCGACGATTACCACGAACGCATCGTCTCTTACGACGCCAAATGGGACCCGAACACCGAAGCCTTCCGCCTGAACCCGGTGGTTTGCCCGGCCCCGATTGACCCGGAACTCAGGGCTAGGATCGAAAAGACGGCCAAAGAGGCGTACAAGGCCTTGCGCCTGCGCGATTATGGCCGCATTGATATTCGTGTCCGCGACGGTATCCCCTATGTCCTCGACGTGAACTCTAACCCGGACATCACCCTCGAAGGCGGCTTTGCCCGCTCGGCCCGCACCGCCGGGTTCGATTACGCCCAGACCGTCGCCCGCATTTTGTACTTTGCCTCAAAGCGGTTGCCTGTTGTATCCAACTGACGGTCAGTAGAATCAAAAGCGGGGTTGGCCTGATTGAAAGCCAACCCCGCTTTTTGTTTTGGGCCGCTCAGAATTTTGGCACGACAGCGCCCATTGCCAGCAACAAGAAGCACCCCAGCACGGCAATGTTCAAAAACAGCATGATCGAAAGCACCAGCCGCTGAGCGGCGGTGAGGCCTAAAATTGGCGTCTCGCCCGGCTTGCCGGCTTTCTTGCGCTTGGGCTTGGCCGTGGCCGCCTCGGGCGCGTTGTCTTCGTCTAAGTTGTCGTCCTCGAAAGGTGAGGAGCTTCGGGAGCGCAGATCGTCAAACATGGTGTAGTTCCTCCAGCGAGCTAGTAGATGCCTGTAAGTTTACTGCGGTGAGGAAAATGATGCAAGCGTAACCGCGAAAGTCACCTTTCGCGCAAGTGAACGTCGCCAGCCAGCACGGTTCGTATTTCGCCGGTCGCAATCCGGATCAGAATAGCGCCTTCGTCGTCCACGCCCTCCAGTTTGCCGACGATGGTTTCTCCTGGGCCGATGACTCTGACGGCTTTGCCCATCATCGCCAGATGTTTAGCCCAGGCTTGCCTGAGAGTCGGCGTGCCAAGTTGCGGGTAACGGGCATCGAAGGCGTTGAGGATGGCGTTGAGAACGGCTTCGCGATCCAGCGGCTGGCCGGCTTCATCGGCCAGGCAGGTGGCCGGATAGTCCAACTTAAGATCAGGGGGTGGGCCGATGTTGACGTTTACCCCGATTCCCAACACCACCGACTCTAGCTTGTCCCCGGTGAAGGCCGCCTCGGCCAGAACCCCGGCCACTTTCTTGTCCCCGATCAAGACATCATTCGGCCACTTGAGTTGAGCCGCCAGCCCAGTGGCTTGTTCGATTCCCTCCAGCGCCGCCAGGCCGCCCAGAAGCGCGATTTGTGTAAGCCGAAAGGTCGGGATGGACGGGCGCAGGATCAGGCTCATGGCAAGGCCGCCGCCCGGCGGCGTGGCCCAGCGCCGCCCGGCCCGGCCCCGGCCCGAGGTTTGCGAGTCGGCCACCACCAGCGCCCGGTCGGGTTCGCCGAGCGCGGCCAGGCGTTTGGCTTCGTCATTGGTCGAGCCAAGCGTGTCATAGCGATAAACGTGACGTTCCACCATCGCAAGCAGTATATCAAATCTGGTACAATGCCCGCGAAACACATGGAACATTTGTGGACGCCGTGGCGCATGACGTACTTGCAGAGTGATCAACCCAGACCGGACGGCTGTATTTTTTGCGCCGTTGTTTCCACGTCGGATGATGACGAAGGCAATCTCGTTTTGCATCGCGGCCAGCAGTGTTTCATCATCCTGAATTTGTATCCGTACAACAACGGGCATTTGATGATCGCGCCTTTTGCTCACTCGGAGAGCATTGAGCAGTTGCCGGTTGAGGCGCTGACGGAGATGATGACCTTGAGCCAGAAGTGCCTGAACTTGTTGCGGCAGGCCTACAGCCCGCAGGCTTTCAACGTCGGCATCAACATTGGCACGGCGGCGGGAGCGGGCGTGCCGGGGCATGTTCACCTGCACATTGTGCCGCGCTGGGCCGGCGACACCAACTTCATGTCGGCGCTGGCCAACACCCGAATCATTCCAGAGGAACTTCCACAAACGTATCAACGATTGCGCCGGTTGTGGCAGGCGGCCTTGTAACCTGCCGGCAACCTACATGCGCTAATCTTCAAGCAACTCCTCACGGGGCGTTTGGCCCCACGCTGTTCGTAAACTCATGTAAGGAAATCAACCTATGCCCACCAATGGAAACAACAAACATTCAACAGATGTCGTGATCCTCAGCGGGGCGCGGACGCCCATCGGCAAATTTAACGGGGCGCTGGCCAACGTGGATGCGCCGCACCTGGGCGCAGTAGCCCTCAAGGCCGCCGTCGAGCGCGCCGGGATCGATCCGGCTCACATTGAAGAAGTGTTGATGGGGCAGGTGATTGCCGCCGGGTCGGGGCAGTCGCCGGCCCGGCGGGCGGCTCAGTACGCCGGTTTGCCGGACGAAGTAGGGGCCTCGTCGTTGAACAAGGCCTGCGGCTCCGGCCTCAAGGCAGTGATGACGGCGGCCCAGGCCATCCGCGCCGGCGACGCGCACCTGCTGGCCGCCGGCGGCATGGAGAGCATGAGCGGCGCGCCTTATTTGTTGCGGGCGCGGCAGGGCTTCCGCTACGGTCACCAGCAAACGCTCGACAGCGTGATCCACGACGGCCTGTGGTGTTCGCTCGAAGAGTGGATGATGGGCGACGCCGCCGAGTTCATCGCCGGCGAGTACGAAGTCACTCGCGAAGCGATGGATCGTTTTGCTCTGGAGAGTCATCAGAAGGCGGCGGCGGCCCAGGACGCGGGCAAGTTCAAAACCGAGATTGCGCCGGTGACGATGAGCGACAGCAAAGGCCGCCAGACGATTTTCGATGCCGACGAATCGCCGCGCCGCGAGACCTCGCTCGAGGCGCTGGCGAAGCTCAAGCCGGCCTTTCAAAAGGATGGCCGGGTGACGGCCGGCAACGCGCCCGGCCTGAATGACGGCGGCGCGGCGGTGATTGTGTCCAGCCGCGAGTATGCCGAGAAGCATGGCAAGAAGCAACTGGCCAGGATCGTCGGTTATGCTCAGGCGGCGGTCGCCCCGAAGTATCTCTTCATCGCGCCCGCTCACGCCATTCCCAAACTGCTCGACAAGATCGGCTGGACTCTGAAGGATGTTGATCTGATCGAACTCAACGAAGCCTTTGCGGCGCAGGTGCTGGCCGACGGCTATGCCCTGGCCGACAAGGGCTGGGACTGGAGCAAGGTGAACGTGAACGGCGGGGCGATTGCTCTCGGCCACCCCGTCGGCGCGAGCGGGGCGCGGGTGCTCATCACTCTGATCAACGCTTTGCAGGATCGCGGCCTCAAGCGCGGCATTGCCAGCCTGTGTCTGGGCGGCGGCGAAGCGGTGGCGATGGCAGTGGAGCTTGAATAGACGACGGACGATAGACGATGGACGAAGGTGCGAAGCGTTCGTCGTTCGTCTGTCGTCCATCGTCTGAGCAAAATTATGAACATTCAACATATTGCCGTTATTGGCGCAGGCACGATGGGCAACGGCATCACCCAGGTATGCGCCACGTCGGGCTACAAAGTGACGATGATTGACGTTCTGCCGGCGGCGCTGGAAAAGGGGTTGGCGACGATTGAGAAGTCGTTGAGCAGGCTGACGGAAAAGGGGCGGTTGACGGCTGAACAAAAAGCGTCGGCGCTGGGGGACATCGCCACTGCCGGGGAACTGGAGGCGGCCCGTGAGGCCGACATCGTCATTGAAGCGGCCACCGAGAACCCGGAACTTAAACTCAAAATTTTCCGCGACCTTGATTCACTGGCCCGCCCGGAAGCGATTCTGGCCTCCAACACGTCGTCCATCTCGCTCACCAAAATCGGCGGGGCCACCCGGCGGCCCGACAAAGTGATCGGCATGCACTTTATGAACCCGGTGCCGCTGATGACGCTGGTCGAGATCATTCGCGGGCTGGGGACGTCGGACGAGACGACGGCGGCGGTGGTTGAGTTGAGCCAGAAGCTGGGCAAGACGCCGGTGGAAGCCAACGACTCGCCGGGCTTCATCTCTAACCGTATTTTGTGCCCGATGATCAACGAGGCGATTTATGCGTTGATGGAAGGCGTGGGCACGCGCGAGGCGATTGACGCGGTGATGAAGCTGGGCATGAATCATCCGATGGGGCCGCTCACCCTGTGCGACCTGATCGGCCTGGACGTGGTGCTGTACGTGATGCAAGTCCTTCACCGCGATTTGGGCGACGACAAATACCGGCCTTGCCCGCTTCTCGTCCGCATGGTGGACGCCGGTTACCTGGGCCGCAAGACCGGGCGCGGATTCTACGAATACAAATAGCGTGGCGCTTGCGCGTTCCTGATTCCGGACGATAATCAGCCCTAATCGGCGCCGGTTGGCGACGACGGTTCAGGAGGGCCAGATGGACATTCAAGTGTTTCAGCAAACGGGGCGGGTGCCGGTGACCGTGATTCGGGTCAAAGGGAGCGTGGACGCTTCAACTTACGACGCTTTTCAGGCGGCGGGCGAAAAGGTTTTTCATGACGGGGCGCGAAACGTGCTGATTGACCTGACCGATGTTTCCTACATCAGTTCCGCCGGGTTTCGCGCCATCAGCCAGATTTTCAAACTGCTTCGCGATGAACTGCCGCCGGAAGAAGCGGCCAAAATGAATCAGGGCCTGCGCGACGGCTCCTACAAATCGCCCAACCTCAAGCTCAATGGCCCCAACTCACGAGTCGCAGAAGCCCTGCGCCTGGCCGGGTTCGACACTTTCCTTGAGGTGCACCATAACCTGAGTGAAGCGGTGGCTTCGTTCTAAGAGCTTGTTTGAAAATTGCTCTTCGCCCGTGTCCTCGCAGGCCCCTTCGGGCCAACCGCGTCCCGCCGGGATGCTTCGCGAAGGATGCGGTTGGGGAGCAGAAGCGATAGCTTCGTTCTAAGCGTATACCATTCGCGCCGAAGTTGAACTTCGGCGCGAACTTTTATCCGCCTCGGCGCATCACACTAATGCCTTCGCCCGCTATCTTTGAAAGAATCCGGCTTGCCCGGTAGATGACCTTGAAACTGCGCGGCATGGTCTCCAGCCCAATCTTTTCAAACCCAAAACGTTGATAGTACGTCACAAGCTTATCCCGGCAGGTGAGGTATAGCTCGCCGGGCGCTCTTTCAATGAGCGCTTTGATCAGCGTTGCGCCGATGCCCGCGCCCTGTCGCTCTGGTGTCACTGCCAGTGACGCCAGCTCTAGCGCCCCATCTTTATGCGGCTTGAGCTGACCACACCCCACAAACTCGCCGCTGTCTTCAGCCACAATAAACCGCTCCCAGTCTAAATTCATCGGGTTGATGCCGGTTTGATGGATGAGGGTTTTGATTTTCTTTTCGTCGTCCTGGGTGGCCGGGCGGAGGGTGAGGGGCATGACCGTCTCAAAGCCGCTTCAACGTCGCCTGGCCCGGCTCGTCGCTCTCGCCCAGCCACACATTTAGCAAAGGGCGGTTTTGGAGCGGCGCGATGGCGGCCCGGCGGGTGAAGCCGCCGATGTCGAGCGGCCCGGCATACACAAAAACGCGTTGACCCGCTTTGACGATTCCCTGGCCGGCCCCGTTCTCGTCGCGCAGAGTCAGGTCACGCAGAGCTTCGGCTTCGTAGAGCGGCACGATGCGTTTCACGTCGTCGAGGCCGGCTTGCAGGGCTTGAAGGCTTTCCTCGAGCTGGATGACTAACGCTTGAAGTTGCTTGAGATTGAGAATTTTCATGTCGCCAGTCGGGGCCGGGGTTGGAGGCGGCTCGTCAGGCGGTGGCGGCGTCCCGCCTGGAGTCGGCAGGTTCACCGTGAACGGCGCTCGCCCGCCGACTTGGGTTGCGATCTGGCGGCCCGCGTCCGCTCCGTTCAAGGTGTGCCGTTCCCAGTTGAAGCCATAAGTGAAGACCGTCGCCCCCAGCACGTAAGAGTCGCGCAGGAGTTCAGCTTCAAACGGGATCAGAATTTCGTTCGCGTACCGCCGAGCGTCGTCGCCGTACAATTCCCGCCACGGTTTGCCTTGTGGAGTGCCGAACGGCACGGCGTCGGCTCCGCACTCGGTAATGACCAGCGGCATGTTCGGGAAGCCCAGCGCCGCAAAGCGGGCATTGTCTTCGCGGTGGCGCAGAAGCAAAAAGCTCCAGGTGGATTGATCCGGCCCGGCGTAAGCGTGGCGGCCAAGCAATGCGCCGTAAGTTCGAGCGGCCTCGAGCGCAGGGCCGTATTGCGCCCACAGCGGAAAGTCGGGGTTGCCCACCGACCAACAGCCCAGCACCGCCGTTTTGTTGTAAGTCTCGCGCAGGATTTGCGCGCCGCGAGCCAGGAAGCGGGCGAACCAGGCCATGCGAGTCGGGTCGGTGATGACCGGCTCGTTGTTCAACTCCCAACACTGAATCAATGGCTCGGCGCGGATGGCCCGATCAAGAAAGCGGGTGACGTATTGCCCCGCCGCCTCGACGGGATCGTTCGAGAACCCGCCGCCGGCCGGGTGGTTGGGGTCGAAGACGGTTTCCGCTTTTCGCCCGATCCAGATCGTTTGATCAGCCTGATTGATGAACTCGCCAGGGATGCCGGTGTCCACCAGCTTGACGACCGAGGGCCGGGCGTTTTGAATCCAGAACGTGGCGTCGGAGTTGCCTTGCAGGAGAAGGTGAGGGCCGAGTTTGGTTTTGGCTTGCATGAGGATGACCTTTAATGCCCGTGGCCGTCCGGCCCGTGCGCGTGGCCGTGGCTCAACTCTTCAGCAGTGGCTTCACGAACGTCCACCACCGCCACGTCGAAGTTGAGCGTCATGCCGGCCAGCGGGTGGTTGCCGTCAATCGTCACCTCGTCGCCGTCAACACCGACGACGGTGAAGACGTGAGTCCCGCCTTCCAACTGCGCCCGGAACCGCATCCCAATCTCCAACTCATCTGCGCTGTTGAACGTGTCGCGGGCGACGACTTGCATCATGGCCTCGTCGCGCAGGCCATAACCGTCTTCGGGCGAGATCGAGACAGCCAGCGTGTCGCCCGAAGACCTGCCTTCGAGCGCCGCCTCCAGGCCGGGGATGAGATTGCCAATGCCTTGAATGTAGGCCAGCGGCTCGCCACCTTTTGAACTGTCAATGACCTTGCCTTCATCATCGGTCAGGGTGTAGTTGATGGTGACGACTTTGTGTTTGGCGATCTGCATGGCGAAGTTCCTGACGAGTGTCTTTTAGCCATGTTCACGCCTTTCAGTTCTTGGCATTGAAGGGGCTAATGAGGTGGGGGAATTATAGCAGGCGGCTTTGTTTACTTCGCTAACATCTTCGCCATCCTATAATAATCCAAATTGGCCCCGCGTTTGCGGGAAGTCACTTCGCCCAGCGGCACGAGCGAAATCTCGCGCCCGTCCAGAGCCACCATGTTGCCGCCCTCGCCTTTGATGAGCGACTCGACGGCCAGCACGCCGAACCGCGCCGCTAATAGACGATCAAAGGCGGTGGGCCGCCCGCCGCGCTGAATGTGGCCCAGGATCGTCACCCGCGTTTGCAGGAGCGGGGCGTGTTCGGCCAGGTAGGCGGCAACTTGCGACGCATTGTGGCTCGCGCCCTCGGCCACCAGGATGATGGCGTGGCTCTTGCCGCGCACGTAAGCTTCGGTAATGGTGTCGGCCACATCTTCCATCGGTGTATCCACTTCGGGGATCATCACCATCTCCGCCCCGCCGATCACGCCGCTCATCAGGGCCAGGTAGCCGCAGTGGCGGCCCATCGTCTCCACCAGAAAGGCGCGCTTGTGGCTGGAGGCCGTATCGCGCAGTTTGTCAATCGCTTCCACAATCGTGTTCAGGGCCGTGTCCACGCCAATCGCCATGTTCGTGCCCCAAATGTCGTTGTCAATGCTGGCCGGGACGCCCATCACCGGAAAGCCGCGCTCGTGCAGAGCCATCGCCCCGCGCATCGAACCGTCGCCGCCGATCACGATCAGGCCGTCAATGCCGCCGTAGCGCAGATTCTTCAGGCCCATGTCCTGGCCCTCGGGCGTGTAAAACTCCTTGCACCGCGCCGTCTGCAAAATTGTGCCGCCCTTCTGGATGATGCCGCCTACATCGCGGGCGCGCATGTCCTGAAAGTTACAGTGCACCACGCCGTCGAAGCCCTGCATTACCGCCTTGACCTGCAAATGATGGGCCATGGCCGTGCGCACCACGGCCCGCACGCAAGCGTTCATGCCCGGCGCATCGCCGCCGCTTGTTAGAATCCCAATGCAATTCATATCGTAATCCTGCCGGAAAATTTCAGGCGAGCAGTTGAACGTCAATCACGTCCGGGGTGACAAAGAGATAGAGCCGCCTTTGCAGTTCGTCGCAGAAGTGAGTCGAAACGTCGTAGAACTCCAGTTCAAAGTGCCGTCCGTCCGGCTCGTACACCACCAGCACAAACCGGTCGCGCCCGGGGTGGCTCACAAAGGTGTCGTACACCCGCTTGACGCGCAGTCTATCCTTCTCAACTTCGCCCGTCGGGAACAATGTTACCACGATCCGTTTCGGCCTTTCGTCGGTCAAGTTGACTGATTCGACGTTCGAGTTTTTGGGCTGAGCGACCCTTTCCAACAGCCGCGTCGCGGATTTGCCGTTGCTTCGCAGAGACGGGCGATCTTCCCACATCATCATTTCAAATCCGGCGACCGGCCCGTGGCCGTTTCCGGGGACGGCGGCGGCGGCCTCCACCGTCATCGCCGGGGAAACCGTCACCGCCTCCCCGCCTCCGTTTCCGTTCCCACCCAAATTCGCCCTCGGCCCGGGGCCAGAGTCAATTTCGCCGGTCGGGTCAAACGCCTCGCCGGCAAACGGATCGTCGTCGCTGTAGGATGGCGTCGCCACATTGTAAGCCGCCCGCGACTCGCTTACTTGGGATTTGGGACTTGGGATTTGGGATTTTTGATTGTCTTCTGCCTTCTGATTTCTGCCTTCCGACTTCTGCCTTGCCGCCGTCACCTTCACCTCACGCGAAATCGAATCCACTAAAATCTTGGCATCCTTGCCTTTGGCGTCCACTTTGCCGGTCAGCACCACAACCTGATCAACAGCCAGCCAGCCGCCCACTTCCTTCCAGGTGTTAGGGAAGATGACGAGGTCAACCGAGCCTTGCAAATCTTCCATGGTGACAAAGGCCATAGGCTTGTTGCTCTTAGCCGAGATGTGCGGGCGGATGTGGGTGATCTGCCCGGCCAGCGTCACCGAACGATTCTGCAAGGCCTCGTCCAACTCGCCGCTGTAGTGGGTGACGATATTCTGCATATCGGCCAGGTGGGCCGTGAGCGGATGGTCGGAAACGTACACGCCCATCAACTCCTTTTCCCAGGTTCGCATGTCCTTGAGCAAAGCGTCGGGCACGTTTTTGGGCAGGGTGACAGCCGTGCTCGGACTGCCGCCCGCGCCGCCGAACAAGTCGAACTGGCCGACTTCGTCGGCCTTGTGGGCCGAACTGCTCACGGCCACGATGTTGTCCAGCCCGGCCAGCAGTTGTGAGCGCTTGCCCAGCGAGTCGAGCGCGCCCACTTTGATCAGGCATTCCAGCGCCCGCTTGCCCACCGCCCGCAAATCCACCCGGCGGCAAACATCGTCCAGCGACTTGAACAGACCGCCTTTGCTTCGGGCTTGCATGATCTCGGCCACCGGCCCTTCGCCTACGTTCTTCACCGCGCCCAGCCCAAAACGAATAGCAGACTTGCCGCCCGGCTGATCTTGAATCGTGAAGTCGAGGCCGCTGTAGTTCACGTCCGGCGGTTTCACTTCAATGCCCATCCGGCGGGTGTCGGCGGCATACATCGCCACCTTGTCGGTGTCGCCCTTTTCTGCTGTGAGCAGGGCGGTCATGTATTCAACCGGGTAGTACGCCTTCAGGAAAGCGGTCTGGGCGCAGATGACGGCGTAATCGGCGGCGTGGCTTTTGTTGAATCCGTAGCGGGCAAATGTTTCCCAGTCGTCAAAAATCTGGTCCGCCGTTTCTTTGGAGATGCCGTTCTGCACCGCGCCGGCCACAAACTTGGCGCGCTGTTTCACCATCTCCTCGCCTTTTTTCTTGGCGACGACTTTGCGGAAGCTGTCGGCTTCGGCGGCGGTGTAACCGGCCAGGTTCATCACCGCCCGCATGATCTGTTCCTGATAGACGGTGATGCCGTAGGTCTCGTTCAGGATCGGTTCGAGCAGTGGGTGGCGATAGTCCACCGGCTCTTCGCCGTGCATGCGCCGGATGAAGGACGGGATGAAGTCAATGGGGCCGGGGCGATAAAGCGAGACCATGGCGATGATATGCGACAGGTTGGTGGGTTTCATGTCCACCAAAAAGCGCCTCATGCCCGAGCCTTCCACCTGAAACACGCCGGCCACGTCGCCCCGACCGAGCAGGTCGTAGATGGCCGGGTCGTCGGTGGGGATGTTGTTGATGTTGTAGTCTTTGCCGTGCCGCGCTTTGATGAACTCGCAAGCGCGGGCCATGATCGTCAGCGTGCGCAGGCCGAGGAAGTCCACCTTGAGCAGGCCCAGGCCGTCGAGGATATCCATCTCGAACTGGGTGACGGCGCTGATGGGCGAGTCCTCGCCCGCGCCTTTGGTGGGGCGGTGCAGGGGCAGATATTCGGTGATGGGCTTGTCGGTGATGACCACGCCGGCGGCGTGGGTTCCCGCGTTGCGGGCCACCCCTTCCAGGCCTTGCGCGAAGTCCACCATTTGCCTGACTTCGGGGTCGTCGTCGTATCGCGCTTTGAACTCCGGCACTTCTTCGAGCGCCTGAGCGATGCTCACGTCTTTGCCGGGGATGGCCGGGATGAGTTTGGCGACCGGGTCAACCTTTTGATTCAAGTCCACGTTCAACACCCGGCCCACGTCGCGGATGGCGGCGCGGGCTTTGAGGGTGCCGAAGGTGATGATCTGCGCCACTTTATCCGCGCCGTATTTGCGAGCGGTGTATTGCAGTAGTTCGTGCCGCCGGTCGTCCTGGAAGTCCAGGTCAATGTCGGGCATGGAGATGCGGCTGGGGTTGAGGAAGCGCTCGAAGATCAGGTCGAAGGCGATGGGTTCGACGAGGGTGATTTCCAGGCAGTAGGCGACGATGGAGCCGGCGGCTGAACCCCGGGCGTTGTACCAGATGCCGCTGGCGGCGGAGAATTGGCAGAGATCCCACACGATCAAAAAGTACGTGTCGAACCCCATCTTGTGAATCACGCCAAGTTCATATTCGAGCCGCTCGCGAATGTTGGCATCGTCGGCGCGCGAGCCGTAGCGTTTATGCAGGCCGTCTTCACACAAGTGGCGCAGGTAGCTGTCGGCAGTGAAGCCTTCGGGCACTTCAAAGTTGGGCAGGTGGTAGCCCTTGAAGCCGAGGTCAACATTGCACCGCTCGGCGATGAGCAGAGTGTTTTCCACCGCGCCGGGGATGTGGCCGAAGAGTTGGCGCATCTCGTCGGCTGAACGCAAATAATAAGAAGGGTCGGTCATCCGCATCCGTTTTTCTTCGGCCACCAGCGCGCCGGTTTGGATGCAGAGCAGAATGTCTTGCAGAGTGTGATCTTCGGGCTTGACGTAGTGAACGTCGTTGGTGGCGACGAAGTTGGCGTTGTAGCGCGGCGCGATCTCCAGCAGGGTTTTGTTCAACTGCCGCAGTTCGCCGATGTCGTGGTCTTGCAGTTCAAAGAAGAAATTGTCTTTGCCGAAAACGTCGTAGTGCCAGTCAATCCACTTGCGGGCTTCGTCGTGGCGGCCTTCGACCAGGGCGCGCGGAATCTCGGCGGCCAGACAGCCGGTGGTGCAGATCAGGCCTTCGGCGTGCGCGGCCAGGTAATCGTGATCAATGCGCGGGTAATAGTAGAAGCCTTTGAGTTGCGAGTCGGTGGCGATCTGGAGCAGGTTACGATAGCCGGTTTCGTTCTCGGCCAGCAGGAGGAGATGGAAAGCTTTGCGGTCTTTCTGCGAGTCGCGGTCGTTCATGCCGCGCGGGGCCATGTAGGCCTCGAGGCCGATGATGGGCTTGATCTCTTCCTCCCGGCAGGCTTTGTAGAATTCAATCGCTCCGAACATGGCGCCGTGATCGGTGAGGGCCAGGGCCGGCATGCCGAACGCTTTGGCCTGGGCCACCATGTTTTTGACTTTGCTCAGGCCGTCGAGCAGTGAGTATTCAGAGTGGTTGTGCAGATGAACGAAAGACATGCGCGTTAAAGGGTCAACGGATTGAACGGATTATACGGATGATGTTGTTGAGCAAATAAAAATTTTCAGTGAGGGAATACGGCGATGATTATAGCACTGGCGGAAAATTGCGCTCTTAAAAAACGAGACAGTTGATTTTTAGCAGATGCTTAAACGTAGAAACGGACGCGAGTGTGCCGCATCCGTTTCCACGTTTATCTGCTCGTCGAAAGTTTGAACGCTAAACTTTTTGCGGGTCTCCCGGCTTGAGCGTGAATTGGGACGCAGACGCAAAGCGCGCAGATGAACGCAGATTTTGTTTTTTATCAGCGAAAATCAGCGCGCAGAGCGTCTGCGTCCCAAAACTTTTTTCACGTTAAATCTGGTAGAGCCCTTTTTGCGCTGGAACCGCCAGTTCGAACTTCGGTTCCCGCTTCGGCCTTCCCCGTTCGCAATTCAAACGGGGAAGGCCGACGAGGTTAGGGGTCACGCCTTCTCCACCGGGAACTGAATCTCGGTCACAGTGTTGGGGTCGGTCTGAAGGCCGGCCTGAGCGGGCGGCTGTAGGTTGATCTCCCGGCCCGGGCCGACGATGCGATAGCCGTTGGCCTCGACCCACCGGCTGAGCGCGGTGTAGGCTTCGCCGATAGTCGTGAACGGCCCGTGGTGAATCACGGAGGCCATATTGGCTCCCGCCAGGTCGTGCGCCTTGACGCGCCCGGCAACGGGGATGGCGCCGCGCACGGGCTGGCACACCTCGATGTCCACGTCGCGCTCTTTGTACCCTTCGTCGTAATAAAGGCTCAGGCATGGCCCGGCGTACTGGGCCTGGTGCGGATGGATCTGCCCGTATAGTTCATTCCACAGACCGCCCTGCTGGTTATAGGCGGGGACGATGTCCCGAATGGCCGCTACCTGAATGGTTTCAACTTTCTTGATGACAACTTCGTAGTTGGACATGGTATTCTCCTGTTCGATTTGTCTCAGCCGCGCTTCTATTCGCGCCAGCCGTTCCTGCTCTTCTCCCAACTTCTGTTCGGCCTCGGCCCGTTTCAGCCTGAGCATCCCGCGTAATTGCTCGATGGACAGATTCTCGTTCAGCACCTGTCCGATCTGCTCCAGCGAGAAGCCCAACTCTTTGAGCGCCAGAATGCGGTTGAGGCGTGGCAGTTGGCTGGCCGAGTAGTAGCGGTAGCCGGTGAAGTCGTCCACCTGAACGGGTGTGAGCAAGCCCACTTCGTCGTAATAGCGCAACGTCTTCACCGTCACCCGGCTGAGTTTAGAAAAGTCTCCAATTTTGAGCATGTGTTTTGTCTCCGCGGATTGATCCTGTTATACAACCTCCTGCAAGGGGAGAGTCAAGAGGCAATTTTCGGTGATTACCTACAAGTCTGTTTCTCCCGCAGTTGGACTGCGGGAGCAGGCGGCAGTCCAACTGCGCCTGAACTTGTGGGTAATCACCAGGCAATTCCTTCGGCAGTTTTTCGGGATATACTACGGGCGATCACGGTGATTGGCCGGTAACCGGCTCGGAGGCGCAGATGGAGCAATGCAAAACGTTCTGAGAAAATTTCTTGGGTTGTTGAGCCGCGTCGGCGCAGACCCGGACGACGGCGACGATCTTCGTTTGCAAAAAGCCCTGCTCGTCGGCGGTTCGATCATGTTCATCGCCGCCGGGGCGCTGTGGGGGCTGATGTACATCTTTTTTGGAGAGCCGCTCGCCGGTTCAATTCCGCTGGGCTATGCCATCGTCTCCTTTTTGAGTCTGATCATCTTTGGCTTGACGCGCCGATATCGCTTTTTTCGTTTCAGCCAGCTTTTGCTGATCCTCTTGCTCCCGTTTTTGCTCATGGCGGCCCTGGGCGGATTTGTGAACTCCAGCGCCGTCATTTTATGGTCGCTTATTTGCCCGTTCGGCGCGCTGATCTTTGACGAGCCGGGCCGCGCCCCGCGCTGGTTTATGGCCTATCTCGGCCTCGTCGTTCTGAGCGGATTTCTTCAACCTTACGTGCGCGTGGTCAACAACCTGCCGCCGCTGTTGGTGCTGTTCTTCTTCGTCGCCAATATCGCCGCCGTCTCCACCGTGGCTTTCGTTTTGCTCTACTTGTTCGTCGGCCAAAAGAACATGGCGCTTGGCCTTCTGCGCATCGAACAGGAAAAGTCGGAAAATCTGTTGTTGAATATCCTGCCCAAAGAAATCGCCGCCATCCTCAAAAACGAGAACCGCACCATCGCCGATCATTACGACGGGGCCAGTATCCTGTTTGCCGACATGGTGAACTTCACGCCCATGTCAGCCGAGATGACCCCGGTGGAGATGGTGGAACTGCTCAACGAAATCTTCTCGCACTTCGATGGCCTGGTCGAGAAATACAACCTGGAGAAAATCAAGACCGTCGGCGATTGCTACATGGTGGCCGCCGGTGTGCCCCGCCCGCGCCCGGATCATGCCCAGGCTCTGGCGCGCCTGGCTCTGGAGATGCGCGACTTCATCAAAAGCCAGACGTTCAAGGCCAGCCGCCCGGTGGACTTTCGCATAGGCCTCAACTCCGGGTCGGTGCTGGCCGGGGTGATTGGCCGCAAAAAATTCATCTACGATTTGTGGGGCGACGCCGTCAACACCGCCAGCCGGATGGAGTCGCACGGGGCCGGCGGCGCGATTCAAATCACGCGCGCCACCTACGATCTCATCAAAGACGACTTCGCCTGCGAGCCGCGCGGCACGGTGAACGTGAAGGGCAAGGGCGAGATGGACGTGTGGTTCGTAACGGGAGCAAAATCATATGTTTCTGGCAATTGACATCGGCAACACCAACATCACCCTCGGCCTCTATGAAGGCGACACGCTCGGCCCGCGCTGGCGGCTGTCCACCGTTCATGAACGGATGCCGGACGAATACGGCCTGCAACTCGTCGGCCTGTTTGATCACGCCGGACTGAAACTCGACGATGTGACCGCTGTGGCGATGGCCTCTGTGGTTCCGCCCCTCACCGGAACGTGGGTGCAAATGTGCCAGACGTATCTCAAGCGTGAACCGCTGGTGGTGGGCGCCGGGGTGAAAACCGGGGTGAAGATTCTGATTGACGAACCCAGGCAAGCGGGCGCCGACCGGATTGTGGACGTGGCCGCCGCCCACAAACTCTACGGCGGCCCGGCCTGCATCGTGGATTTTGGCACGGCCACCACCTTTGACGCCGTCTCGGCGGACGGCGATTATCTCGGCGGCGCCATCGCGCCCGGCATCGGCATCGCCGCCGACGCGCTCTTCCACCGCGCCTCGAAGTTGCCCCGCGTTGACCTCGTTCGCCCGCCGTCGGCCATTGGCAAGAACACGGTGCACGCCATGCAGTCCGGCTTGCTGTTCGGCTACGTCGGCCTGGTCGAAGGCCTCGTCGCCCGCTTCCGCGCCCAGCTTGGCCCGGCCATGAAAGTCATCGGCACCGGCGGCCTGGCCGAACTGCTCGCCAAAGAAACCGATGTCATTCAAATCATCGCCCCCTGGCTGACGCTGGATGGATTGAAAATTATCTATCAACTAAATCAATAAGCTCATCCGCTAAATCCGTTCAATCCGTTGACCCAAAATGACTGACCCATCCTTCGCCGATTACTTCGCTCAAGTCCAGGCCACTCCCGGCTGGGACGCCATCATCCAGTCCTTCGCCCGCTTCGTCGCCCTACCGCCGAACTCGCGCGTGCTGGACGTGGGTTGCGGGCCGGGGAGCCTCGCCCGCCACCTGGCGCGAGACGACCACACCGTGACCGGCATTGACGCCGATCCGTTGATGATTGATCGCGCCCAATATCTGGCGACCGAAGTGAGCGACGTCACCTTTGAAGTCGGCGACGTGCGCCATTTGCGCTTTGACGATGGCGCTTTCGACGTTGCCCTGGCGACCAACGTCATCTTCCTTCTGCCCGATCCGCTGGCGGGTTTGCGGCAAATGACACGCGCCGTGAAACCGGGCGGCCTCGTCGCCATGCTCAACCCCTCGCCCAAAATGTCCGTCGCCGCCGCCGAGGCGCAGGCGAACGAACAGAAGCTGGAAGGCATAGCCCGCGTCTCGCTCGTCAACTGGGCGCGCGCCGCCGAAGCCAACCGCCGCCTGAGCGTTGAAGAGGCGCAAGCACTTTTCGCCGCCGCCGGTCTCGTACAAATTGAGACGGTTGAAAAAGTTGGGCCGGGGTTGGCGCTGTTTGTCAAAGGGCATAAAATCAACACAGGAGATGAATCAAAATGAAAACAAGCACTAAACGCAAGCGAAAAAATACGGAGCCACGTTGGGTCATGTCCGAGGCAGGCGAAGCTGTGGCCGTGTTGTTAGACATTAATGAGTTTAGGGATATGCAGAAGCGACTCGGCGAGATTGCCACGCGCGAAGAAGAAAGCGCGCCTGATGCGCTGGCACTGCTGGAGAAGGGAGAAGCAGACATCAAGGCCGGGCGGTTGACCCATCATGCCGATGTTGTCAAAGCAGTTCGCAAACGCCGCAATGGTTGAGATACTTTGGACCGATACGGCTAAACGCGCTTTACGAGAATTGCCCGAACGGACACAACAGGATATTCTCAGGCGTGTTGAGCAACTGAGTCTCTTTCCCTTTCTTGGCCCACAAATGGCTCGGCGTTGGGCGAAGTATCGTCAGTTGCTCGTCGGGGATTATCGAGTCATTTACCAAGTCTCGTTTGAAGGCGACACAGTAGTCATCGTCTATCTCCGACACCAAAGGCGTAGACTCTGATGACGGCGATTCCAATTTTCCGCGAGAAGAAGATACTTCTTGGTGTCACTGGAAGTATCGCCGCCTATAAAGCCGCCGACCTGGCCAGCAAGCTCACCCAGGCCGGGGCGCAGGTGGACGTTATTCTGACAGAGGCGGCTACCAAATTTGTTTCGCCGCTTACCTTTCAATCCGTCACCGGTCGCAAAGCGCACGCCGACTTGTGGGGTGACGACGCTCACATCATTCACGTCGGCCTGGCCGAGTCGGCGGACTTGTTGGTCATCGCCCCGGCCACTGCTGACACCATTGCCAAGCTGGCCAACGGTTTGGCCGACAACCTGCTCACCGTTACCGCGCTTGCGGCTCGCTGTCCGATTCTCATCGCGCCGGCGATGGACGGCGGCATGTTTGAGAACCCGGCCACGCAGGCCAACTTGCGAGTGTTGGGCGCGCGCGGCGCAATCATCGTCGGCCCGGCTGAGGGACGAATGGCGAGCGGGCTGGCGGGAAAAGGGCGGATGGTGGAGCCGGGAGACTTAATCGGACACATTCGCCTGGCTCTGGCCCGCCAAGCGGGCGGCCCTTTCGCGGGGCGACGGGTCGTCGTCACTGCCGGGGGAACGCAGGAGGCCATTGACCCGGTGCGTTTCATCTCCAACCACTCGTCGGGCAAGCAGGGGTTTGCCATAGCGCAAGCGGCGCTGGATCGCGGCGCGAGCGTGACTCTGATCACCGGCCCGAACACCCTGCCCACACCCACCGGCGCCGAGCGCGTGGATGTGCGAAGCGCCGCCGAGATGGCCGAAGCTGTGCTGGCCGCCGTTGACGATGCCGACGTGCTGATCATGGCCGCCGCCGTCTCCGACTTTAGACCGGAGACCGAAGCCGAGCAAAAAATCAAGCGCGGCGGACTCGACGGCTACCATCTCACACTAACAAAGACGATTGACATTCTGGCCGCTGTAGCCGAGCGCAAAGAGAGAACCGGCAAGCCGGCGATCGCCGTCGGTTTCGCCGCCGAGACTCAGAACCTGATTGAGAACGCGCGCGAGAAAGTGTTGAAGAAGAAGCTCTCGCTCATCGTCGCCAACGACGTCACCGCCAAAGACTCCGGCTTCTTTGTGGACACCAACCGGGTGACGATCATTGATGCCGGCGGCGGGGCGCAGACCCTGCCGCTGATGAGCAAGGCCGAGGTGGCGGAGGCGGTGTGTGAGAGGGTGGAGAAATTATTGCGCGGGTGATTTTGCAGACATCTTACGTGTTGAAAAGTTCATCATGATGGGCGTGAACGTATTTGCGTAACTGGTCGGCGTGTTCTAATCGTTCAGCCTCTGGAAAATCTACCTTGCCGCTGTGATAAAACCCGTCCTCGGTAAAACGCGGTGTGACGTGCACGTGATAATGCCAGACATCCTGGCCGCCTGCGGGTTCATTGTGTTGTCGCGTGGAAATCCCGTCACAGTCATAAACTCCCTTCAGCGCCAAAGCCATCGCTCGCGTCAACAAGTGGAGAGGCCCAATCTGGTTGAAAGGAAGGTCATAAAGATTCTCAAGGTGTTGATTGGGAACGACCAGCACATCAACCGGATTCTTAGGCCAGCGTCCAAGCCCTAAAAATGCAGTCGCCGTCTCTGAGCGATAAATTATGTCGGTTTGGGGGGCAGGAAGCCGGGCAACGGTTGCGGCTTTGATAATGCGGCAGAAGGGGCAACTATAGTTGGGCGGTTCGTGGTTATACATTGACGCAAATTACCTGCTCCTTGATTTCTAGATAGGGTCATTCTATCATTTCCCCCTAGGCAATCGCTGGTATACTTTTGCTATGGAAAAGACGCTGGCGGTCATCAACCAGCTGGAGCAGGAAGGCCTCATCGGACGCTACGCAATCGGTGGAGCAATCGCCGCCACGCGGTACATTGAGCCTGTTCAAACTTATGACTTGGACATCTTTGTGATACTTCCGGTTGAGCCGTCAGGATTGATTTCGCTCACCCCCATCTACACCTATCTCACTCAGCGTGGTCACCCGCCGCAGGGCGAGGCCATTGTCATCGAAGACTGGCCGGTGCAGTTTCTTCCGGTTTATGATGAGTTGACGGAAGAAGCGTTGGCTGAAGCAGTCGAGGTGAAATTCGGCTCAACACCCACGCGCGTCTTGAGCGCGGAGCATTTGGCCGCTATCATGCTGAAAACGGGGCGGCCCAAAGATCATGCGCGGCTAATCCAGTTCTTTGAGTTCAACGCGCTCAACAAGGCGGCTTTAGAAGAAATCGTCGCGCGTCACAGCTTGACGCCACAGTGGGAGAGTTTTCGCAGGCGATTCCTGGAAGAGAACGGATAACGCCTTATGCAGACCTATCCAGACCTCTCCGGCATTTTTTCCGCCAAAGCGCAACGAAGATTGGCGCTGGCGGCGTTATCCTGGGAAGAGAAAGTCGCCATCGTCGAGCGAATGCGGCTGTCCTTGCCAAAAGGTTCATGGAAGCATAGACCTGAAGACGAAAAACCTCCCACCCACAAGACGCCTACTCAACTACGCACCCTGAGAAACCCTGCTGACTAAAGCGCCATCACACTCCGCCCCGCTTCATTTCTCCCGCGCAATCTTATACTGATCAAAATCCCGGGCCACGACCGTGTTGGGGAAGATAACTTTGGCCTCGTCAAGGATGTCGCGCTCGCGGTAGCGTCGCGAGACGTGGGTGAGGTAGAGTTGCTTCACACCCGCGTCGCGGGCCAGAGTGGCGGCCTGTTTGGCCGTCAGGTGGCCGAACTGCTTGGCCATGTCGGCTTCTTCGTCGAGATAGGTGGCTTCTATCACCAGGCCGTCGGCATCCCGGCAAACATCCACCAAATCGTTCGTGCGGCCCACGTCGGCCATAAACACAAACTTTGTGCCCTGTTGGATTTCGCCTAACACGTCCTCGGGTCGGATGGTGCGACCGTCGGTCAGGGTGATGGGCTGGCCGTTGACCAGCGTCTTCCGCTCCGGGCCGAACGGCACGCCAAGCTCGGTCGCCCGGTCGTTGAGAAACGGGCGGCGTGATTTCTCCTCAAAGGCGAATCCGAAACAGTCCGGGCCGCGATGGTGGACGGGGAAGGCAGCCACGGTGAAATCGTCCTCGTCGAAGAGGAGGCCGGGCTTAATCTCACGAAATTCAATCGGCATCGGCGGTTTCACCCCGCGCAAAACCACGCCGTACAGCAAATCGTGCACGCGCTCCAGCGCCGACTTGCCGGCGTAGAGTTCGAGATAGTCAATGGCTTCCCAGCGGGTGAAGGTGGACAACAACCCGGCCAAGCCGAGGATGTGATCGAGGTGGCCGTGGGTGATCAGAATCCGGTTGAGGCGCTTGAAGCCGACGCCGCTCTGTAAAATCTGGCGTTGCGTGCCTTCGCCGCAGTCCACCAGGAAGCGGTGCTCGTTGTGCATGATGACCTGCGCCGACAGCCCGCGATGGACGGAAGGCGCGGAGGCGGAAGTGCCGAGGAAGAGGATCTCAAACAATTAGGAACGCCCTTTGCAAGAAGGGGAGACAAGGGGACAAGGAGACAAGGTGATTTGAAGTTCTCCTTGTCTCCCTTTCACCTTGTCTCCTTGTCTGTCATTCGGTCTTGAACGTGCCGTTCTGCAACGACAGCCGCTCGATGATGCGCATGTCGCTCTTGGAGTCTTCGGGGTGGGTCAGGGCGATGATGTTGACGTGTGAGGCGAGAGGGCTGTTCTTCAAACGGCGGGTGAGGGTGTCTTCGATCTGGAAGATGCCGGCCGAGTTGTTCATCACCACCGTGATCTCCACCGGGTGGCGTTCGCCCTTTGCAATTCGCACTTCGTCAATCGCCAGCGCCGAGACCGAGTGAATGTCCACCTTGCCCAAATCAAAAGCGGTGCGGCCCCGGCCCTTGGTGATGTCGGTGCCGTCGGCCAGAGCGACGAGAGCGGCCTCGAAGGTGAGCGGCATATGGCTGAGGTCGTGGGCGTGGATGGCGTGCAGGATGAAGGCCCGGAGTTCAATGCGGCGCTCAATGTCGGGATACACTTCCGGCAGAAGACGGTCGAGAATGGGGCGGGCCAGCATGACGCCGATCAATTCATGCTGCTGGCGGTGCACCTGGTTGCCGATGTCGTGCAAGAGGCAGGCGGCCACGACGACGGCGCAGGCGTCGTCCTCGTCGCCCGCGCCGGAGCGGGCCACGTCGGGCATCACTCGCGCCTCCAGCAGAAGGTGATAGATCAGCACGCTGTTAGCGGCCACCAGGCGGGCGTGGGCCTCGCCGTGATCGTTGTAGTTGAGTTTGGTCACGGTCAGGTAGTCGGCCATGTCCCAGTTGGCGCGCACTTCGGGGTCGCGGGTGATTAATTCCCAGACCCTGGCCGCTTTGGGGAATTTCTTCCACAGCGGCTCGACGGCGGCCAGGGTTTGTTTTTCCAGTTCTTCATAGTGGGGGGCCAGGGCGATTTCGACGCCGCGATTGCGGAAGACTCGGGGTTCGTGGTGGGTGAGGGGGGGCATGGGGGCTCCAGTGGGCAGTGAACAGTGAACTGTGAACTGTGAACAGTGAGTAATTATACCGAGCGGGCGATGGCTGTGCATAGTAACACGATCAGGGCGCAGGCGACGTTGAGTTGGTTGAGCCGCTCTTCCCGGTTGCGAAGTGCTGTCAATTCACCGCCGCCGGCTTTGCCTTTGGCTTCGAGCAGGGTCAGCCGGTTGAGGGCGGGCGATAGATTCCAAATGGAATAGGCAGTGATGGCCGACATGATAAAGAAGACGATGTGCTTGAGCAGGATGGCGATTGACCAGAGGTTGCCGATAGCCAGAAACCCCTTGTAGTTGCTATTGACCGACATTTGCAGGAGGCCGGTCAGCCCTAACGTGATTAAAGAAAGTAGATACATTGGAGCCAGGCGACGTTGAAGTTCGGCGATGGCGGCCCCGCTTTGTGGCCCCAGCCCCAGCGCGCGCCGCAGACCCGGGTAGCCGACGAGGGCCATGAGAAGGATGCCGCCCACCCACACGACGGTGGCCACGAAATGAAGAAAGTAAGAAGCGACAACGAGCCAGTCGGGCATGGGGGGATTATACCGCCTCGCCCCCAATCCTCCTCTCCTGCGATGTGTCGTTCATCGTGCATCGTGGGCGAGGGGCTGGGGGCGGGGGTCGCTGTGGTATGATCGCCAAGACTCTGTTTTCGACAAGGATGGGGCATGAGCAAAAACGGCGTTTTCAAAACAAAGCTCAAGAACGGGATGACGGTCATTCTCAAAGAAGCCCACACTACGCCCGTAACGACGTGGTGGGTGTGGTATCGCGTCGGCTCGCGCAGTGAGCGCACCGGCCTCACCGGCGCCTCGCACTGGGTGGAGCACATGATGTTCAAAGGGACAAAGCAGTTCCCGGCCGGCCTGCTCGACAAGGCCGTGTCGCGCGACGGCGGAACCTGGAACGCGATGACCTACATTGATTGGACGACTTACTTTGAGACCATGCCCGCCGACAAAATCGATCTCGGCCTACGGCTCGAAGCCGACCGCATGGCCCACAGCCTCTTCCCGCCCAAAGAGGTCGAGTCGGAGCGCACCGTCATCATCTCCGAGCGCGAAGGCTCCGAAAACGAACCCATGTTTCAACTTAGCGAATTAGTGCGCAAGACCGCCTTCACCGTTCACGGCTATCACCACGAAACCATTGGCGACATGGCCGATCTGCACACGATGACCCGCGACGACCTCTACACCCACTATCGCACTTACTACGCGCCCAACAACGCCATTGCCGTCGTCGTCGGCGACTTCGACGCCAAAAAGATGCTCAAGCGGATCAAAGAGTTGTACGAAGGCCTCCCGCGCGGCCTGCCCATCCAACCGTTCACTCGCCCCGAGCCGCCCCAAAAAGGGGAACGGCGGGTGATGGTGGAAGGGGAGGACAAGACGGCTTATATCGAAGCCGCCTACCACGCCCCTGCCGCCACTGATCCAGACTTTTATCCAATGGTGGTCCTGGAATCGATTCTGGCCGGGGCGGGATCGTTCAACGCCTTCGGCGGCGGCACGTCGAACAAATCGAGCCGGCTCTACAAGGCGCTGGTAGAAACGGAATTGGCCGCCGGGGTGGGTGGGGGGCTGACGGCCTCGGTTGACCCGTACCTGTTTTCCATCGTCGCCACGGTGCGCCAGGGCCACACGTTGGCCGAAGTTGAAACGGCGCTCGACGCGGAAATGGATCGCGTGCTCAACGAGCCAGTGACCGAAGCCGAACTGGCGAAGGCCATCAAGCAAGCCAAAGCCATGTTCGCCTTCAGCGCCGAGAGCGTGACCAACCTCGGCTTCTGGTACGGCTTCGCCGAAATCCTGGACACCTACGAATGGTTCGAGAACTACCTCGAGCGCCTGACTCAGGTGACGGTGGCCGACGTTCACCGCGTGGCACAGAAATACCTGACGCGGAGCAACCGGACGGTGGGGTGGTATCAGCCGAAGTGAGACAACGGATTTGGGGAATTCAGCGGATCGCCTCGATTTTCCAATGGAGCGCTTAGGGCCGTTAGTTCGCACCCAGGCGGTGAAACCTCTAAATGGTTTCAACGTGCGCCTCACATTTGCCAATGGTGTAAAAAAGGATATTGACCTTGAGCCATACCTGCATGGCCCAGTCTTTGAGCCGATTCTCAACGACATTACGGTATTCCGTTCAGTGAAGGTTGTTAGCAATACAATTGGCTGGGATAATGGCGCAGATATAGACCCAGATGTTCTCTATTACAGTCTGAAGCCTACCATTGGACATTTATCTGGAACGACTTCATGAACATTGAGCGTTCAAAGAAAATCTTTTGGGTAATTGTAGTAGTCCTTGCGCTATTTTCTGCAGTTATCATGGGGCTTTTTTTCTACTTGCTGTTTTCACAGCCCCAAATCGTGCCGCTTGGGGAAACCTTCGGCTCTTTTTGGATAAAAACATCTGCTGTTTTGATTGCGGCGTTAGCTTTTGCCAGTTCAGCGCTTGCGGCTGCTTATAACTCTCTTGAGCAGAGACAATTGCGATATATGGAAAACTATCCTTATCTGGAAGTTTTCCCAATTCTTTCAGTAGATCCTCTTCCACTGCCTATTCCTAAATTCGATTTGCCTGAAGAGCTTGTTGGCTTCAATACAGAATATCTGAAAAGAGTCGCGCCTTCACAGAAACTAAAAACATCTGATACGGACTTTGGCTACTTGGGAATTGCTCTTCACAACGTGGGCCATGGGCGGATTACCCGCATATTAATAACTGGCATTGCAGAAGTGCCCAGCCGTGGATTTCACCCAATCAATTTCAAGATTAAACGAAGAGTAAATCTGCCTCCTGAAGAGACAATAGTTTTTACTTTGCTACCTATTGCTCAGTTGCCTGAGTATAAAGTACAGATAGCATCGCTTGAGTACAGCGGGCATTTTGTAACTATGAAAGACTTTGATGGCCCTAGAGTTTTCCAGGAATCTTATCCATTTTCAATCCCGCAAGAACGGAAAGAAATCCTCTTTTTTGATGACTTTGAGAACGTTCCGGCCGGCTTGGGCTGGGTTTTAGATTTTTGGGGGCAGTGGAAGCCTACCGATTACTCTTATGTGCCCTTGCCGACAGGGAATGATCATTATCTGGTGTTAAGTGGCGATGAGTCTCAATTTAGTGCCACTAACCATTATATGAGTCGTGGTGGTGCTTATAAGGATCTAGTCAATTCTTTAGTTTATGGACAAACGATCCAAGTGACAGTTCGAGTTCGGTCAGTCCCCGGAACTTCGGCAAGTATTCAGTTGTGGTGTCATGACTTGGCTGCAAATCCAAAGAACCGATATTCCGAAAAGGTTATCCCTCAAGGTGAGTGGCAAGATATTTCCATGCTTTATACAAGTACGCAAACACCACACTTGAGAATACACCTTCTTTATTTTCCAGGAAGTGGAGCGATTCATGTTGACAAAATCACAGTTGAGAAACTTCATACTTGACTGAAATAAAATGTGGAGGGCAGAACAAACATGATTAAGCCCGCGAAGAAAAATAAATCTTCAATTGCGAATCGCAAACCGCCAAATCCAAAAGTAAGAGCTACTGCCCCTACCCTCGACACCTCCTCCCTCCCCGGCCCGGATGACACGACGCGCGTCGAATTGCCGAACGGCATTGTGGTGCTGGCCCGCGAGAACTTCACCAGCCCGGCGGTGGTGTTTGACGGCAGTTTGCAAGTAGGCGCGCTCGATGAGCCGCGTGAGAAGTCCGGGCTGGCGCGATTTACTGCCGCCTGCCTCATGCGCGGCACCGAGCGTTACGCCTTCGCCGACATCTACGAGCAGATCGAGTCCATCGGGGCGCGGCTGTCGTTCGGCGGCGGCACGCACACCTCCGGCTTCGGCGGCAAGGCCCTGGCCGAAGATTTGGACTTCCTGCTGGGCATGGCCGCCGACGCTTTGCGCCGCCCGACCTTCCCGCCTGAGCACGTGGAGAAAGTGCGCGGCGAGATGATGACCGGCTACGCCATTCGCGCCCACGACACCGGTTCGATGGCCTCGATGGCCTTTGACGATTTGCTCTATCCCGGCCATCCCTACGGTCTGGCCGACGATGGCTACCCCGAAACGGTTGCGACCATCACCCGTGAGGAGATCGTGAACTTTCACAAGGCTCATTATGGGCCGAAGGGCATGATCGTCGTAGTCGTCGGCGCGGTGAAGGCCGAAGAGGCGGTGGCGCTGGCGCAAAAGCATTTTGGCGATTGGATGCCATCCCAACCGAGTCGGCTTCCCCTGCCGCCCGCGCCTCGCATCCCCGAAATCAAAAGCACGCGCATCGCCATCCCCGGCAAGTCGCAGTCCGACATCATGCTGGGTTGCGTCGGGCCTCAACGCAGTGACCCTGATTTTCTGGATGCGCGCATGGCCAACAACATCTTCGGCGTGTTCGGCATGTACGGGCGGCTGGGCGATGTAGTGCGCGAGAAGCACGGCCTGGCCTACTACGTTTATAGCCAGGTGACGGGCGGCATCGGCCCCGGCCCCTGGCAAATTTCGGCGGGCGTAAACCCAAAGAACGTTGACCTGGCAGTCGAGTTGATCGTGAGCGAGATGAAGCGAGTGACGACAAAGAAGGTGACGCCGGTTGAACTGGCCGACAACAAGTCGCTCTTTGTGGGGCGACTGCCCTTGCAGTTGGAGACGAACGAAGGGGTGGCCGCCATGTTGGAGAGCATCGAACTCTACAACCTGGGCCTCGACTACTTGCGCCGCTACCCGTCGCTCATCAACGCCATCACTCGCGAAAGCGCGCAAGCGGCGGCGGCCAGGTATCTCGACCCGGAACGATACGCGCTGGCGGTGGCGGGGCCAATAACTGATAACCAATAACCAATTACTGGTTACTGGTTACTGGTTATTGGTTATTGTTGATGATCTGGAGTGGCGTGGACATGATCGAAGTTTCCCGGATTGACCGGGCCATTTTGCGGCACGGTGATCGGTTCTTTCGCCGCTTCTTCACCCAGCAGGAGTTGATCGATTCCAACGGGCGCACCCCGGCGCTGGCGGCGCGGTACGCGGCCAAAGAGGCGGCGGCCAAGGCGCTTGGCACGGGCATCGGCGACGTGTCCTGGAAGGAACTGGAGATTGTGCGCGGCGAGCGCGGCGAGCCGGCGCTTAAGCTGATTGGCAATGCCCGGACGTTGGCGCAACAACTTGGCTGGCGCGAGTGGTCGGTGAGTCTGAGCCACACCCACGAGCATGCGATTGCGGTTGTAGTAGCGAGAGATTAATCTCACCACAGAGACACGGAGAACACAGAGAAAACAAAAAAACTCTGTATCTCTGTGGTGAATTCTTGAGAGGGCGAAATGAATGTGATTGTCGAATTCAAAACTGATGACGGCAAGCCGTTGGGCGTGATGACGGCGGCGGCCAAAGTGTTCAAGACCGGCTCGCGCGGTTTCTATGCCAACCACAAGCTGGAGATTGACGGCAAGCGTTACCAGGTGCAAGTACAGTTGGTGGAAATCGGCAGCAAGCCGGCAGAAGAAAAGTAGCTCCATGCTTTCCCATTTCTGGCGGTTCGCCGCCGTTGTCCTCATCTTGTTCGCGTTGGGCGTGCCGCGCTCGATTGCCTTCGCCTGCACCCCGCCGCCCGGCGGCCTGCCGTTCTTTTCGGTCACCGATCATGTGAACGCCGCGCCCATTGTTCTCGAAGGCGTGGTTATTGCCACTGCGGGGCAATACTTTCCAGAGATAGCTACCATTCAGATCGTTCAGTACATCAAAGGCAACGGGCCGTCCACGATCAAAGTCGCAGGCTATGGCCCATCATCGGTGTGCCTGTCGTCGGTTGTGCTCGGCGATCACTTTGTCTTTTACGTGAGCGGCGATGATGTCAACGGCTACCAGGCTTTTTATCTAAGCCAATTTGACTCGATTGCCCCCGCCGACTCGCAGACTCTGGCCGAAGCCGCCGCCGCGTCGGGGCAACAGCCCATCTTCCTCTCGCCGGCTGAACCGATCCTGACTCAAGTCGCGGCGGTGCGTGGCTCGGATGGCACGCCCGCGCCCACACTCGACCGATCTCCCATTCTCACCGAAGTCTATGCCACCTCGAATGCGGCAGTGGCGGCTTATGCAACCGATCCGGCAGGACAGTCGGTCATCTTAACCCAAGCCGCCGCCACGCTTTTTACTCTGTCGGCCACCCCCGTTCCTTGCGCTTCGACTCATAGCATTGCCGAACACACTCAGGCCGCCGACGTCGTCGCCGAAGGTGTTGTCACTCAGACCGATGGCGGAATCGTCGCCGTTCAAGTGGTGCAGTATTTCAAAAAAAGCAACAGTAGTTTTTCGCCCAATCTCCAACTCAACATCATCCAGTCGGCCAACTGCTCGCTCGCCCTTTCGGTTGGCGACCATTATATTTTCTACGCCCTCGGCGATCCGGTTCTGCCGGTGTATGCGCTCAACCAGGATAATTACGTTCCTATTGCGCCTGTAGACGAAACCACCATCGCCGAAATCACTGCCGCCTCGGGACAGGAACCGGAGGCTGTTCAATCGCTTGAGGGTATCATCCTATCGCTCTCGGCGACGGGGACGGTCACTGCCCTGCCGCCCCAACTGGCGACGGTGACCCCGACACCGACTCCCTTTTCGTCGTTCAACCTCACCCCGACTCCGTTTATCACGCCTGTTCCACCTCCCAATCCTTTCCTCACCGTTGAATCGCTAACGCTGGCCGGCATTTGCGGTATTGTTGCCCTCTTGGTTGGTCTGGGTCTCGGCGTGGCGGCCACCCTCATCTTGCGACAGCGCGATTAGGTTCCATGCCGACTCTGGAACAGGCCCGCCAGTGGTACGCCGGCGCCGACCCGGTTCACGACTTCGCCCACGTTCTGCGAGTCTACCGGCTGGCCGAACGAATCGGCCAGGCCGAAGGGGCCGACCTGGAAATTTTGCTGGCGGCGGCTCTGCTCCACGACTCGGCTGATGCTGAACCGAATGGCGAGTCCGATCGCCCGACGCATCAACACGCTTCTGCCGAGTTTGCCCGCAAAGTATTGGTTGAGGAAGGCTGGGCCAAAGAACGAATTGAGGCGGTTGAGCATTGCATTCGCGCCCACCGTTTTCGCGGCAGTGAAGCGCCGCAAACACTGGAAGCCAAAATTCTGTTCGATTGCGACAAGCTGGACGTGCTGGGCGCAATCGGCGTGGCCCGCAGTTTTGCCTATGCCGCGCTCGCCGGTCAGCCGCTCACCGCCGATGTCTCAGCAAAGTTCAAAGCAACTTTAGAGAAGGAACCGGGCGAGCCGCACACGCCGCACCACGAATTCCTCTTCAAGCTTTCGCGCGTGCGTTTCCACACCGCCTCGGCTCGCGCGCTGGCCGAAGAGCGCCGGCATTACCTGGCCGGTTACTTCGAGCGGCTGGGGCGTGAAGTGAGAGGCGAAGCATGATCGCCGCCCTGGCGTGGCTCCGTCAGATTAATTGGCGCAAGGCAGGCATGTTTCTCCTTGCGCTCTTTTTATTTATCCTCTCGATCCAACTGCTCAAAAGCGGGGCGAAGGCGCTGGTTCCATTTATTCGCGAAGGCTTGGCCGTGCAGAACCCGGCCAACGCCCTCGGCTTTGGCTGGCTGTTTGCCTACCTTGTGCTGTCGGGGTCGCCGGTGGCCGCCACCGCGCTGACGTTTTTCGACGCCGGCGCAATTGATCGCCTCGGCGCGTTTGCGATGATCGCCGGGAGCCGTTTCGGAGCCTCGCTCGTCGTTCTGGCTCTGGGTTTCGTTTATTCGTTGCGCGGCCACGAACGCAAAGGCAGTTTAGCCATGGGCTTGTTGTCGCTCATGGTCACGTTCACGGTGTACGCGCCGGCGCTGGCCGTCGGCTGGTGGCTGCTGCAAATTGGCGCCTTCGACTGGCTGCACCCGGCGGTGAGCGGCGGCGTGGTGTCGCTGGTGGACGTGGTCTTCGATCCCCTCATTGACTTTGCCGTCGCCCTCGCGCCGCGCTGGGTTGTGTTCCTGCTTGGCTTCGGCGTGCTGTGGTACAGCCTGAACCTGATTGACGGCGCTTTGCCCGATATGAAACTAAAAGAGAGCGCCTTCAGCGGCCTGGCCCGGATGCTCTACCGGCCTATTGTCACCTTTGCTCTGGGGCTGGCAATCACCAGCATCACCATGTCGGTGTCGGTGTCACTCTCGGTGCTGGTGCCGCTTTCGGCGCGCGGCTACATTCGCCGCGAAAATGTCATCCCGTATATTATGGGCGCGAACATCACCACCTTTATTGATACACTTGTGGCCGCGCTTCTGCTCAACAACCCGCCGGCTTTCACCGTGGTGCTGGTCGAAATGGCGAGCGTGGCTCTGGTCTCGCTTGTGATTCTTGTTCTGGCCTATCGGCCTTACGAGCGCGCCGTGCTTCGCGTCGTGGAAGTCATCGGCGCTTCCAAACGAAACCTGGCGATATTCTTATTGGTGATCGTGGGCGTTCCGGTGGCGTTGATGCTGGTGAGGTAGACGATGAAATTTTTGATCTGCGATAAAGGCTCGGAAGCCGCCGACGTGGCGGGGCGGCTTGGTTCTGCGCTGGCCCGCCTGGCCGGGGCCGAAGCAACGCACTTCAGGGTCAGTGACGGCGACCCCGTAGAACAAATCCTGACCGAGTCGGCGCGGGGGAGTTTTGATCTGATCGTCATCGGCACGCGCAGTGGCCGCGGCCTGGCAAAGTTGTTCCTGGGTTCTACTTCATCCCGTCTGGCAAAGCAATCTTCTTTGCCGTTGTTGATCGCCAAAGGCCGGCGCGAGTCGGTGAAGCGGATTCTGATTTGCACCGGCGGCGAGCGGCCCGGCGAGTCGTGCGCAAGCTGGGGCGGGCGAGTCGCCGCCTGGACGGGCGCGAGCGTGACGGTTCTGCATGTCATGTCGCAATTGGCCCTGGCCAGAAACGCCAAGCTGGAAGATTTGCAGGACAGCGCCGAAGAGGCGATTGCTCAGAGCACGCGCGAGGGCCAGCACTTGCAGAAGTTGATGGGGCTGGTGCGCGAGGGCGGAGCGACGGGCGATGTGGGGCCAAAGATTCGGCACGGCCTGGTGCTGGACGAAATCATCGCCGAGATTGAAGAGGGCGATTACGATCTGCTCGTCATCGGCGCCCATCACCCGCCCACCGGCGACCTGTGGCGCAGGCTCCTGCTGGACGACGTGGCCGACCAGATCATCCGCGAGTGCCCGAGGCCGGTGTTAGTCGTCAGGGCAAAATAAATTCTCCAATTCTCCAATTCTCAAACTTGAGAATTAGAGAATTGGAGATTGCTCACTTCAAGTCCCTTACGTTCTTATTCAACCACTCAATCAAACTCGGCTCCAGAGTCGGGTCGGCGAACATGGCTGTGCCGTGGCCGGCGTTGGTGAACTCTTTCTTTTCGGCGGCCAAAGCTCTGGGCGCAAGTTTCTGGATCGAGTCGAATGAATAGGCGTCGTCGGCGCTCGCCACGAGCAACAAAGGCCGCTCGCCAAAGTTGGCTATCGTGTCGCCGGGCTTGAGGCCCATGTAGTCTTCGCCGGGCGAGAGGGCGACGACGGCTTTGATGCGCGACTCGGTTGCCCCGGCGATCAACGCCAGGTTGGAGCCGATGCTGGCCCCGACGATGGCGGTGCGGTTGGCGTCCACTTCAGGTCGAGCCGTCAACGTTTGCCACGCGGCCAGGGTGTCGTCGTCGGCCTTCGTCCAATCCACCGGCCCGGCGCTGGCCCCGTGGCCGCGCAAGTCCATCGCCATCACCGCATAACCCTGCTTCTGCAAACTCCGCGCGAACGAATCCCAGTCGGCCTTGCTGCGGCCCAGCATGTGCAGGAGCAAAACGGCGGGCGCGGGCCGGACGATTGGCGGATAGTAGGCGACGGCGAGTTGAACGCCGTCGGGCGCGGCGAAGGTGAAGTCCGTTGGCTCGGAGGGCGTGGGAAGCGCGGTGGGAGCAACTGGCGGCACGGCGTGGGTGGCTGTTGGCGCTGGCAAAGTGGCCGTTGCCGGCGGCAACGTCGCCGTCGGTGGAACCAATGTTGGAGTTGGTGGGGGAGTTGGCGTGGGCGCTGCTACAAGCTGTGAGCAGGCGGTCAGAAACAACACCGCGAGAATCAGCAGTTTTTTCATTGACGACTCCTCACCACGAAGCCACCAAGACTCAAAGGTTCACGAAGTTTTCTTTTCTCTTTGTGCAACTTCGTGACTTGGTGACTTTGTGGTTAAAAACTCTATGCCGCCTCCGCCACCACAATCATCCTCTCGCTCTCATCGGTCAAAGGCGATTCGTCGTAGCCGCCATACAAGTGCGCCAGCTTGAAGTTGGCGCGTTCCAGCAAAAGACTCATTTCGGCAGGGAAGGTGTAACGAAGCGTGAGGGGAACTAAAGTCCGCTTCAACACGCCGTCGGCGGCGAGGGCGTCGTACTGCCAGAGAATATGAGCGATCTGGGCAGTACGATCTACGCGGGTGGTGGCGAATTGTTGGATGGTCAGGTTATTCTCGTCGTCGCGGAAGGTGCGCTCGAGGGTGAGCGACTCGTTGGAATCGAGATAAGCCGGGGCTGGGTTGGTGAGGTCGAGGACGAGTTGGCCGCCGGGGTTCAAGTGGCGGCGGGCGCAGGTGAGCAAGGCCAACTGCTCGGCGGTCGTCGTCAGGTGCATGAAGGTGTTGAAGGGACAGATGATCAGTGAACAGTGGACAGTGAACAGTGAGGAGAGGTCAAAGTTCGTCATGTCGCCGTGAAGGAGTGCCGCGCGGGCGGCCAGTTCCGGCTTGCGGTTGAGTTTGGCGTGGGCCAGGGCCAGCATTGCCTCTGAATTGTCGAGGCCGACGATACTCACGTCGGCGCGGGCAATTTGCTGAGTGACCCGGCCACTGCCACAGCCGAGTTCGAGCACCGGGCCGCCGCTGTCTTTGGCAAGCCCCACCCAGAAATCAAGGTCTTCGGTGAAGTCGGCGTTTTCGAGGTCGTAGAAGCGGGAGAGGGAGTCGTAGAGGTCCATCTAAAAGAGCCAGGGCGTGGCGAGCAGGAGGAAGAGCGCCCAGGCCACGTACAGAAAACTGCCGATGTGAAACGTGGCTTGCAGGGACTCGATCCAGGCAACCTTGCCGCTTTTGGTTTGCTTGTAAATCAACAGCCCCAGCAGGCCGATGTTGACGCTGTTCCAGCCGATGATGGTCAGGCGGTTGATGGTGAGGCCGCCGAGGTAAGTTCGATAAACAGTGGCGGCCAATGCGTAGAGACTGACCACGACCACCAGAATCGCCACCGCCAGAATCCCGGTTCGTAATATCGTTTGATAACGGTCGGATAAATCGTCGGCGTTGACAGGCGTGGCTCCGACCAGCAAGGCCATGACGGCGAACAACATGCCGTTGTAGACAATCAGCACGTCCCGATTTTCGAAGGGGGCCATGAAGTTGAAGGGGATGGCGACGATGTAGATCACCAGCACGATCAGCGACAGTCCTAACAGGACGCGGGGGAAGGTGATGATGAGGCGGCCGGCACCACGTTTGAATTCCTGGGCGGCCGGGGGCAGAGCCGGGTCGTAGGCAGTGGCGACGGCAATGAGCGGAAGCAGTCCGGCGGGGCCGACGAAGATCAACCGGTTAAGGAGATCGGGAATCCTGATGTCCAGCGCCTGGAACATGCTGAAGGTGATGCCGGCGAAGATGTAGGTGGCGATGAGGTAGACGCCGCCGGTGACCACCGTTTCGATGGACTTGATCAGAAAGGCAAACTTGTTTTGCGGCGATGATCGCAGACCGAGAATCCCGACGCCCACCCCGGCCCAGGCCAGCAGGGGCAGGTGGGGGATCATCAACTCCCGGTAATTTGCCCGCGCCGGCGATAAGAGCATCACGTAAAGCGCCGCCCCGGCCAGCCCGGCGATCATGAGCCAGGAGCGCCGGTAGCCGGCTTTGGCGGTGAGGGCGATGAAGGTGATGACCAGCGCGGCCACGATGGGCGCCCACAGCAGGGCGATGTAAGGCAGGAAGCTCCCAAATTGCCGGAAGGCCAATTTTTGATCGTCGGACAACAGCCACAGGATCAGGGCGGTGAGGATGCTGAGCGGAATAGCCAGCTTCCAGTTGACGTGCCTGTGTTCGCTCTCGTGCGCCTCCGACGATTGCTGGAAGCGGTAGAACCAGGCCGCGTATAAAACGTTCTGCGGCGCTTCGTCGTAGCAAGCCAGCAGGTCGGCCTTGAACTCGGCGGCGTTGTTTTCTTTGCGGGCGGTTTGATAGAGTTGCTCGAGTCCTTCGGGGTTGTTCTGGGCAGTGTGAATGTCGGGTAAGTATTTCATGGTTTGAAATTCTATTTTGGCGCAGACTTCCGAAGCGCCAAAGAGCGGCGAGACTTCGGAAGTCTGCGGCCTCATGTTTGCAGATCGAGCGCCCGAGCGGCAGAGACCTGATTCTTGCCGGAGCGTTTGCTCAACAGTTCGGCGTTGTCGGCGGCCAGGAGAAGGCCGCTCGGGGTGTGGCTGTCGGCAGGGAAGGCGGCGACGCCGAGGCTGATGGTGTAGCCGGGGATGGGATGGTTGAGGGCATAAGGCTCCGGCGCGGAGGCTTCGGCGGCAACGCGGATGCGTTCGGCCAGAGCCAGGGCGCCGGCCTTGTCGGTGTGTGGCAGGATGATGGCAAATTCTTCGCCGCCGTAACGAGCGGCTAAGTCCGTGTCGCGCAGGTTGGCGCGCAACAGGTCGGCCAAAGCTTTGATGCGCTCGTCGCCGGCAGGGTGACCGTAAGTGTCGTTGTAGCTTTTGAAGCTGTCAATATCAAGGACGATGAGCGAAAGCTGATAGCCGTATCGTTCGGCGCGGTTGAGTTCGAGGGTGAGGACGCGATCGAAGGCGCGGCGGTTGGCCAGACCGGTGTGACCGTCGGTGTCGGCCAGGTTTTGAGCTTCGGCATGAGCGCGGGCGTGGTTGACGGTGGCGGCGGCGGTGGAGGCAAAGGCCTCAAGCAATTTAAGATCAGAGTCGGTGAAGGCCGAGCGCCGGGTTGAGTCCAGGGCGATGACGCCCACCAAAGCCTCTTGAAAGATCAACGGGGCAACGATGGCGGAATGAATGCCAAGCACTTCGGGGATGTCGCCGTCATAACGAGTGGAGGCGTCGCCCCGCGCGTCGGAGATGATGATCGGGTGTCGCTCTCGGGCCGCTTTGGCGGAATAACCGTCATCGCCGGCAAAGGCAAGCGTTTTTATTCGGGGGTCGCTGTAACCAATGAGGGCCCTGATCTGCAACCGATTGGTGGCCGGGTCGCTCAGCAGGATCGAGCCTTTCTCGGCGCAGGGGATGGTGTTGATGGCGGCGGCGAGGATGTTGTTGAGCAACGGCTCAAGGTCAAGGGTAACCAACAGGGCAGAGTTGGCAGTCAGCAAAGCATTCAGTTCGTGGGCATGTTGTTTCTCGTGGGCGTGAAGGCGGGCGTTATCAAGGGCGATGGCGGCCTGAGCGTTCAGGCTGTGGGCCAGTTGAAGCGCCGATTCAGAAAACGGCGAGGCGCCCGGCAGAGGATATAACTCCACCAGGCCGATCACGTTGTCGCGAGCCATGAGCGGCATCAAAAGGACAGACTTATAGTTGTGCTTTTGGAGGAAAGCGCGTTCTGCCGAGTCGGCGTTCGGATCGTCGGCATGAACGATCAGGAACTGGCCGGTTTCGAGCACCTGACGAGTGGCCGGGTAATCGTCCAGCAAGAACAGGCCGGTGATGCCTTCCCCGGCGCGGCCTGTTGCGTCGTGATAAAGCACAGTGTTGTATTGGTTACTGCCCCGATTCCAGCGCGAGATGGCGCACGAAATCATGCCCAGGGCATCGGTCATGTGACGGGCAATCGCGCTGAAGATTGCATCTTCGTCGAGAGCCGAGGTGAAGTCACGGATGGCCTGGAAGAGAATGCTTTGCTCCTCAGCCTGGCGGCGGGTTTCGGCCAAGAGGCGCGCATTGAACATGGCAACGGCGGCCTGCGCCGCAAGACTCTGCGCCAACTGAATCTCGGTGTCGCTGAAGACCGGCTGAGAGACATTCCGGTAAAGTTCGACGACGCCGAAGGTTTGGCCGCCGGTGAACAGGGGAACCAGGAGCAGGCTGTGGTAGCCGAATTGTTGCATCAAAGCGCGCTCGGCCGGGTCGCCCTGCGGGTCGTCCGCCCGGACGACGAGCGTCTGACGGCTCTCCAGAACGTGGGCCGTTGCCGGGTAATTGCCCAGGTCTTCATTCGCGCTCGGCGCATAGTTTGACACGAATTCTTTGCCATCGTAGTCAAGTAAAGAGATAACCCGGTTGGCCGCCCGCTCCCAGCGCAAAATGTTGCATTCGGCCACGTGAATAACGTTGACCAGATGAGAGGCCACCGCCTTCAAGACTTCGCCTTCAGTCAGGCCGGCCGTAAAGTCGCGAGTGGCGTTGAACAACAGTTGTTGTTCTTCGGCGCGGCGCTGGCTCTCTTTATAAAGTTGCGCGTTTTCGATGGCCACCGCCAATTGCCCGGCAAAAAGAGACAGCAGGTCTGCGTCGGTTTCAGTGAGAGGCCGGCTCGTGGTGGACGAAACATCCAATACACCCAACACCACCTGGTCTTTCAGCAACGGAATGCAGACTTCGCTTTCCACGTCCAGGGCGGCGCGAACGTAGTCCGGGTCGGCGGCTACATCGGCAACAAACTGAATCTGGCTGGCGCGCACGGCCCGGCCCGCAATACCGGCCGTGATTGGCAATGCCGCAATTGGGGCGGCGGCTGGGTAACCCACCTGAGCGCCAACGTGCAGCGTTTCACCTTCCAACATGCCGACGACCACATACTTGTAATTGAAAGCGACGTGCAGAAGCTGGGCTACCGTCTGAAAAATCTGGCTCAAATCCAGCGAAGAAACCACCGCCCTGGAGAGAGATTGAAGCGCCGTCATCTCGCGCAGACGATCGTTGGCGCGGGCATAAAGGCGGGCGTTTTCCATGGCTGTGGCAATATGACGAGACAACGTCTCCATTGCCAAAGCATCTTCAGGGCCAAACCCGCCGGGCCGGGCGTTCTCGATGTACAACACGCCCAGCAAGTTGCTCGCACGTAAAATGGGGACGGCAAGCGCCGAACCTTTCTTGCGGCTTCTTGGGCTGAAGTAAAAGGGGTCGTTGCTGATGTCGTTAGTCAGGTAGGTGACGCCGGTTTTGGCGGCCTGCCCGGCGACGCCTTCCCCAATCCTTTGGCGGAACCCCAGGCCCACGCCCATCTCTTCCAGATTCGCCAGGGCCACTACTTCCAGAAAGTCTTTCTCAACCGGCGCCAGCAAAGCGGCTTCCGTGAATCCAAATCGATCCACCAGAGCCGTCATAATGCGCTGTAATATCTCGGCCTCGTCGAGCGAACTGGAGGCATGTTGGCTGACATCGTAGAGCAGGCTGAACTGAGCGGCCCGGCGCTGGATTTTGGCGAAGGCGTGCGCGTTGCCAATGGCAACGGCAACATGATTGCTAAACTGGATGGCCGCCGCAACGTCTGCTTCGCCGAAGCGGTTGGCCTCATGGCTGTCGGTGATAGACAGCGCACCGAGTAGTTTCTCGTCCTTGATAATCGGCGCAGCCAGCAAGGCTCGCACATCCGCTCCGCGCTCGAGGCGATCCGAACCGTCGGCAGACTCCTGGGCGTTGTTCAGGAAGATGGGCCGCCGCTCGCGCGCCGACCGGGCGACGATGGAGGCCGGGTCGGACAGGGCGAGGCGCTCGCCCAGACGGGTTCGCGCATTCAGGCTGTGAATAACCGAAAGGCGAAGAGTCTCGGCATCGTCTTCCAGCATCCAGACCCCAACGCCGTCAACGCTCAAAGCGTTCTTGATTTCGGCGCAGACTGTGCCCAGAATGGCGTTAAGCTCAAGGGAGGCATTCACTGTTGCGCTGATGCGCTCTAATGCCTTCGCCAGGCGCTCACGGGTTCCAAGTTCAAGCGTCAGCGTTCGGGCGTGTAAATTGGCCGCCAGCGAGGCGGCCACAGTTTCCAAAAGACAGATGTTGAAGGGGCTGAAAGCGCCTGGCTGTTGGCTTTGCACATCCAGCACGCCCAGGGTGTTGCCGTCGGCGTGAAGAGGGAGGGCGATTTCGCCTTCAGCCAATTGCTTCTGGCCGGTCAGGCCCGCCTGACCCACCAGGCCCGTCCCCAGAGGAATCTGGTCCCCAAGCTGGAGCGGTGCGGCCAACACGCCGTGCATGGATCGCAAAACCAGTTGCCCGGCATCCACTGTCAGGCAACAAACGAGATCGAAGCCAAATTGCCGGTGCAGGCTCCGGGCGGCTTCGTCCAGCAACGCTTGCGGCGTGCCAGGCTCGACCAGTTGGCGCGTGATGTCGGCCAGCAGTCTTAGTTGGCGGTTATGAGCATTTTCCGCCTGCAAATCAGGTTGCTCAGAGTCCGGCATAAAGCCAACTTTCACCAACAGTTTCCTCTGAAACCCAACAGTTAAATTCCTGGTTTTGGGATACTATACTGCTAACTCGGAAATTATGAAATGAAAGGAGGTGTAAAAATGTTATTCATTCCGCGCGAAAAAGGTCAAGGTCTGGTTGAGTATGCGTTGATCCTCGTTTTGGTAGCCGTCGTCGTCATCGTTATCCTGGCGTTGCTCGGCCCGGCAATTGGTAACGTCTTCTCGAACATTGTTTCCAACATCTAATCATGTTGGGCGTTCTCAAGAGCGGCGGCGGGAGCTGCCGCTTTTTGATTCCAGACGCCAATCATCGCCAGGCTGGTTCCCAACAAAGCGATTCCCCAAAGTTGAGCCAGCCGCAAACCGCCAACGGTGATCAGGCTGTCGCCCCGGAACGCTTCCAGAAAGACCCAGGTGGAGGCCGAGGCGGCGGCTACACTCCAGAACGGGATTCCCGGGTTGAGCCGCCGGTGTGTCCTCCACCACATCCCCAACACTATTACTGCCGCCATCAATTCATAGACCTGTGACGGATGCCGGTAATCTTCCCACAGATAAATGCCCCAGGGCAGGTGGGCGGGCGCGCCAAAAGCGTCGCCGCTGGCGAGGTGAGCGGCGGCAATGGCCATGCCCATCACCGCCAGGGCCGGCGTCAGCGCGTCTAGCGTTAATCGCAGAGGCAGTTTGTGTCGAGAACCATAAACCAGCGCGGCGGTGAGGCCGATGAGAGCGCCTTCGGTTGGGGCGAGCGTAGCCGGGTTGAGCGAGAACAGGCTGAGCGGGTCGGCGGCGTAGATGCCGAAGTAGCGGGCGGCGTAGGCCAGCCGCGCGCCGATGATGCCGCCCACCAAACCGGTGAGGGCCAGGTTGTAGATCGTGTCCGGGTTGAGTTTGAGGCGGGCGGCTTCTTTTTCGGCCAGGGCCAGGCCGGCCCACACGCCGATGAGCAAAGCCAGGCCGGGGGTTTGAATGGCAAGCGGGCCGAGTTGGAGGATGGGGAACATAGAGAGGAATTCACAATGCTCAATTCACAATGCGCAATTGCCAGCTTGCGCATTGTGAGCTGCGAATTGCGAATTGGAAATTCGTCTTCATGGCGCTTCGTTTAAAAGCGGTTCGATCTTGGTTTGCAGAACCGCCTCGCTTACCGGCCCGCCAATCATGACGGCGCGGATGATGCCCTGGCGATCAATGATGAAGGTGCTGGGCATGGCTCGCAATAGATACCGGCGGCTCACTGCGCCGTCTTTATCGAACAGAACGGGCAGGGTGAGGCTGAGGCTTTTGACAAAGGCGCGGGCGTCGGCTTCGGTGTCCTGAAAGGTGCTGTTGACGGCCAGCACTTCGAGGCCGCGATCCTTGTTGGCTTCGTACAACTTTTGGATGGCGGGCATTTCGGCGCGGCACGGCCCGCACCAGCTGGCCCACAGGTTGACGATGACGACTTTGCCCTGTTGTTCCGAGAGCGCCACCGAGTCGCCGTTGAGGTTTGCCAGCGTGAAGTCGGGCGCGGGGAAGCCCTCGCGTGGGCTGGCGATGCGCCCGGTCGAGGCGGCTGAATCGGGCACACGCGAGAGCCAGGCCCAGCCAGCGGCCAAAAATAGAGCCACGACACTGAATGTCCACCAGCGTTTTGGGTTTGTTGAAGCCATGCCCCAAGTTTAACCTCAAAGGGGCAAAGTGTGTGAGGCTCTTATGAGGCGCTTAGATTCTTTCGGGAAGCGTGATCGGGCGCAGGGTGCGTTCGATGTCGGCGCGGTGAGGCTCCAGCCAGGGCGGGAGTTTGAGGGACTGGCCGAGGTCTTTCACGTCTTCGTCCACCGGGAAGCCGGGGCCGGCGGTGGCAAGCTCGACGATGTGACCGTCCGGGTCGTTAGTGTAAATGCTCTTGAAGTAGATGCGATCCATGACGGGCGAGACGCGATGGCCGGCGTTGATCAACTTCTCGCGCCACTCAAGTTGGGTTTCTTCGTCGGGCACGGCCAGGGCGAAGTGATGAGTTTGGCCGGCGCCCATTTGCGCCCGCCGCTCCTGGCGCGGGTCGCGCTCGAAGTAAGTGATGAGCGTGCCCGGCTTGCCGTTGCCGACGCCCCAGTACCAGTGAGCCGAATTCGGGTCGTCGAAGTTGTTGGTCATTTTCACCCGCCGCAGGCCGAGCAGTTCGCCGAAAAAGGCATGAGTGCGTTTGATGTCGGCGCCGATGGCGGTGATGTGGTGCATGCCCCGGCTCAGAGCCATGTCGGGCGTGATGGCCGGCACGGGCTTGGGCCAGGTCTCGGCCTTAATCCGCGCCTCGTCGCGGTTGTTGACGATCATTTCGGCGGGCGGGGCGCGGAATTCGTTGCCCAACGAGTCGGCGGCTTCATCCATCGTCCAGCCGGGGCCGTCGGTGGCGATCTCCAGAATCGTTCCATCGGGATCGTTGAAGTAGATTGACTTGAAGTAGTGGCGGTCGAGCGGGCCGTCCACGCTGAGGCCGAGGCCGGTCAGCCGCCGCTTCCATTTGAGCAGGCCGTCGTAGTTGGCGACGCGCATGGCAAAATGGTGCGTGCCGCCGATGCCGGGCCGGCCACGCGGCGCGCCCGGCCACTCAAAGAAGGTGATGGCCGAGCCAGGGCTTCCGGTTTCGTCGCCGAAGTAAAGGTGATAGGTGGCCGGGTCGTCGAAGTTGACGGTGCGCTTGACGAAGCGCTGGCCGAGCACCTGAACGTAAAAGTTCACCGTGCGTTGGGCGTCGGCGCAGCCGAGAGTAATGTGATGGAGGCCGGAGATGGTCATGGGTCTGGTAGCCTGGTGGTCGAGTGGTCGGGTAGTCGAGCGATTGACTATTGGACTATTCGACCACTGGACCAATTGACGCCTTCGATTTTTGTTTGAGCGCAATTTCGTAAGACTGGCAGAACAGTTCGATAGCTTGCTCAACATGGTCGGGCTGGCGAAGATAGAAGCTGATCCAACCGCTCTCTGGAAGGATGTGGTGCGGTTCGGCGCGGCCGGCGGCGATGATCTCGTCCCGGACTTTGGTGGGAAAGGGAATGTCCACCAACGAGTCGCCGTGAATGTGGCCGATCTCGCGTTTGCCGATTCGATATTCAATGCCACCGAAGCGGTGCGGGTGAGCCTCAACGCCCGGCCAGCCAAGCAGAGCATCTTTGATCTTATCGCTCGCGCCTCGGACTGACATCAGCCTTGCTCTAACACAGCCAGAATTTTTTCCGGCGGCAGGGCGACGTTGACGCCGCGCCACAATGTTTCGCCGCCCGGTTCGTTTCGCGTGTCCCAGTAAATCTCCAGGCCGTTGCCGTCGGGGTCGTCGAAGTACATGGCCCAACTGATCAGGTGATCGACGGTGGCGACGAACACGCCGCCGTTGATGAGCATTTTGTAGGCGCGGGCAAACGAAACTTTGTCGGGGACTTCGAAGGCGACGTGGTAGAGGCCGGTTCCGTTGGGAGGCGGTTGGGGCGCGTGGGGGCCGGCATTTTGCAGGGCAATCTCGTGGTGAAAGTCGCCGCCGCTGAGGAAGGCATAGAGGTCTTCCACCCGCTCGATCAGCTTGAGGCTGAAGAAGCGGGTGTAGAACTCAATAGCGCGATCCAGGTCGCGGACTTTGAGATGGGCGTGGCCGATTTTGGTTTGGTACATGGCCCCCATTATAAAACGGGATTATGAAAGGAAGCGTGGCAGGTAGAAACTCAGGTAGTGCAGGGGCCGGTCGGGCGCGGCGGTGAGGGTCGTCGTCGGCGAGTCGGGGCGGGCGAGGATCACGTCGTACTGGCCGAGCGTAGTTTGCTGATCAGGATGCGTTACCTGGCCCGCGCCGTCGGTGATGTAAAGAAACAGGCTTTCGTCCGGGTTGGCGGCTTCCACTTGAGTCGAGCCGCCGGGGTCAACCGTCGTGGCGGTGAGTCGCCCAATCATATGTTGGGCCATTGGCGAGTCGTCGCCAATCAAGCTGTAAACGGTTGCTTCGCCGAGGCGGCGTTTGGGTAGTTCGTCGCGCCCCAATTGCTGGTAGTGCGGCGGCAGGCCGCGATGCTTGAGATTGGCGGCAAACCAGATTTGAATGACCCGCACCGGCTGGTCGGTGAGGTTAAGTTCCTGGTGCTCGATCCAGTCACCGGAGAACATGCGTTGCAGGTCGCCAGGGTCGAGGTCGCCCTGGCCGCCAGTGGAGTCTTCGTGATGAAGGGTGCCGTCAAGCGTCCAAGTGTAAATTTCGAGGCCGCGATGCGGATGCCAGGTGAAACCATTGCGCGGCGCGATGCGCGTCATGTGGGCGGTGAGCATGCCGCTCAGTCGTTGAAGCGGACTCCAGCCGCCGACGGCGAAATGCGAGTGTAGCCAGTGCACCGGGTGAATGCTGGGAAAGGTCTCAGCCGGGAAATGCTGGAAGGGCTGACACTGAAGAAAATGCGGCGCAACGACGGAGTCGTGCATGTCAGTTGACTCCAAAGACAATGGCGTTTTGCGACGGGTCGCGGACGAGCGCGCCTTGCCGATGTTCTTCGACGGGCAAACCGGCGTGGCGCACCCGATCCAGAATCTTGTCCAACTCTTTTTTCTCCGGCACTTGCACGGTGAAATAGCGCAGGCCAGCCGCGTCGGGCGGGGGCGGCGGCGCGCCCGACGACTCCCAGGTGTTCAAGCCCAGGTGGTGGTGATAGCCGCCCGCGGAGATGAACAGGGCGTTATGCCAGCTTGCCATTTGGTCGAAGCCCAGCACGTTACAGTAAAACGGCTGGCTGTCGCGGACGCTGGCAATTTTGAGGTGCATGTGGCCGAGCACTGTTTTGGAGTCGAGGCCGTTCCACTCGGGGCTGTTGCCCTCCAGTTCGGCGATGACGCCATCAATGTCCAGCGGCTCGGTGCCCATGCGAAAGTTGCCGTTGGCGTCATACCAGTCGTTGCGAGGCCGGTCGCGATAGATTTCAATGCCATTGCCGTCGGGGTCGGGCAAGTAAATGGCTTCGCTCGCCAGGTGGTCGGCGAAGCCCTGCACCGGCGTTTGGGTGTTGGCAATGTTTTTGAGCGAGTGGGCCAGTTCCAGCCGAGACGGGACGAGGATGGCGAAATGATAGAGGCCGGTGCGGCGGGGCGCAGGGCGCGCGCCCGGCAGTTCGGTGAGAGCCAGCAGGTCGGGGCCACCCGCGCCGAGATAAGCCGTGCCCGCCGCCGCGTCATGCTGGCGTACTTTGAAGCCGAGCGACTTCTGGTAGAACGCCAGCGACCGGTCGAGGCTGGAGACAGTGAGATGGACGTAGCCGAGCGCAAGATTAGGAGGAAGCATGGTTACTTAAACCTCTTTGGGCGAGATGCCAGAAGCGTAAAACGTAATACGCAATTCGTCAACCAGCCTTATTTCTCAAGCGTGAGGTTGGTAAACATCGCGACACAGATGGCCCAGGCGACCCCGTGCATGAGCATCAGAGCGCCCACCGTGCCGACGTTGACGCCGGGGAAAGGCGCAGAGCCGGCGTTGGCCAACAGCAAAACGTCCGGCGCCAGTGACACGACCAGGGCCACCGCGGCCACGATTTGATAAGTGCGGATGGGGTTGCGAGCAAAACGGGCTACGAGGGCAAAGGCCACAATTGCCAAAACCACGCCGACGACCGTGAGGACGATGGGTTGAGCAATGTTGAGCGGCAGAAACTCTGCCGGTGGATTGAGAACGGCCACGGCGACGAACCTCACGAAAACGTTGGCGACGACAGAGCCGACGATAGCCAGCGGGCCGACCCAGAGCAATTTGCCCAGGGCGACTTTGGGGGACGAAACAACTGAAGAACTGGAAGTAGTAGTGGACATGGCTGTTTCTTTTGAGAATTGGCAAAACAAAACGCGCGTGGCCCAGGTTGAGCCACAGCGCGTTTTGAAATTAGCTTGCTGGTTGGCTGAAGTTTAGGCGGTTGCGGCGGCAGGCGCGGCCTCGGCCTGCTTGACGATCTCGGCTTCGAGGTTGAGGCTGATGGTGTCGCCCACCAGCCAGCCGCCGGTTTCGAGGGCCACATTCCAGTTCAGGTCCCAATCCTTGCGGTTGATCTTGGCGGTGGCAGTGAACCCGGCATTGGTGGTGCCCCAGGGTGACTTGGCCTGGCCGTTGTACTCAACGTCGAGCGCCACTTCTTTGGACTTGCCGCGAATGGTCAGGTCGCCGATGACGCGGCCTGTGTTATCGCCGGTCTTCTCAATGCGCTTGCTCTTGAAAGTCATGTAAGGGTGATTGGCAACATCGAAGAAATCGGGCGATTTGAGGTGCTCATCGCGCTTTTCCTCACGGGTGTTGATGCTGGCAACCCCGATTTTCACATCCACCGCTGACTTGACCGGGTCTTGCTCGTTGAAGTCAACGAGGCCGGTGATGTCGGTGAACTGGCCGCGAACGTTGGCTACCATCATGTGTTTGACGGCAAATTCGGCGCGGGTGTGGGCAGGATCGATAATCCAGGACATAGGGAAGTTCTCCTTGAAAGAATTGAATTTTGGTTTGATGCCCACATGATAAGCGCCCGGCGTGACTGGAGCGTAAACAGGAGCGTAAACAGATTAGATGTTGGAGATTGGAAGTTGGAGATTGGGCCAGGCTTCGCCTCCAACTTCCAACCTCTAACTTCCAACTTCCAGCAACCCCACCTGTTCTAGCAGTTTGCGGCGGCCACTGGCTTCGGCAATGGCGCGGGCTTCGGCCAGGCGGGCGTGGGCCTCAGCCGGAGGCAGGAGGGGGGCCAGCCAGAGGCGAGTCTGGGCGGCCAGGTGGCGCAAGCCCAGCGAGTCGGCGCGGGCAAGCGCGGTGGAGAGATGGTGGATGGCCAGGTCGGTCTGGCCGGTGGCCCGGGCCGCCAGGCCCAGGTTGGCGGTCAGCCCGGTGATTCGTTCGGGAATGGAGAGTTGTTCGGCCAAAGCCAGGCCGTCTTCAAAGTAACGCTCGGCAGTTTCAAATTCTTCAGCGGCCAGGGCAATCTCACCAAGCGTCGAAAGCAGAAACGGTTCAAGACTGAGGCCGCCCTGTTCCTGAGCCAGGGCCAGCCCGGCGCGGGCATGTTCAACGGCAGTTGGGTCGCCCAGCAAATGCAAGTGATAGGCGAGGTTGTTGCGGGCCAGGATTCGTTGCGGCAGGGTGGCCGCCGGGTCGCCCTGCTCGGCAATGGTGAGCGCTTCTTTATAAAGGGCAACGGCTCGTTGCAGATCGCCCTGTTGGGCGGCCACGCTTCCCATCTCGAACTTCACTTGAGAACGATAGACAACGTCGGCCTCTTCGCCAAGCTGGTTCAAAATGGATTCGGCCTTCTGCAAATATTCGGCGGCGGCGGCCAGGTCGGCGCCTTCGATGGAGAGCGCAGTGCCGCGAATAAATTCGGCCTGCGCGGCGTGATCGGGGCGATTGACGGCCCGCACCTGTTTGAGGAGATCGAGGATTTCGCCGAAGCGGGCCTGGAGCAGGAATGAGCGAGCCAGGGCGAGTCGGGCCTCATCGGCTTCAGCCGAGTCGGGGCGGGAGAGCGCCAGCGCGCTCCGGAAGGCTTCGGAGGCCTGCGCTCCTTCGCCGGCGCGGAAACGAACTTCGCCCAGTTCCATATAAATCTTCCGGCGCTGGTTGTCTTCGGCCTGAGCGGCCAGGGCTTGCTCAAAGAAGGCCACTGCTTCTTTCCAGGCGGCCAGCCCGGCGGCATGTTGCCCGGCGCGCCAGGCATAAGGCGCGGCCCGGTCGGGATCGTTGCCCTCGAGGAAGTGAGAGGCAATGATGCCGGCCATCGAGTCGAGCCGGCGGCTGTGCTGACCTTCCAATGTTTCGGCAATGCGATGATGTAGAAGCCGGTGGCGGGCCTCGCCCACTTCGCGGTAGGCCACTTCCATGGTGAGCGTATGATCGAAGATGTAGAGCCGACCGGACGGGTCGTCTCTATCCGGGCGAACGAGGGTAGCGGCGAGCAGTTCGTCGAGCGCGTCGAGGGCGGCGCTCTCCGAGAGTCCGGCAGCGTGGTAGACCACTTCAAAGTCAAAATCGCGCCCGGCGGCCACGGCGGCATCGAGCACCCGGCGGGCCGGGTCGGAGAGACGGCTCAACCGTGATTGAATTAAAGAGTAGATCGTTTGCGGCACAACGGGCGAGTCGGCCAGGGCGCTCAAGTTATTCAACAGGTCGCGCTCTGTCGCATAACGAACGAGTTCGGCCAGCACGTACGGGTTGCCTTCGGAGACGCGGCCCAGCCACTCGGCAAACTGAATGTTGGCCGGGCTGAGGTGGTTGGCGATGTCGGCCACGTGGCCGGGGTTGAGACGTTGAAGCGTAAGGCGCGTCAGCCGTTCTTCGCGGGTGAGCGTTTGCAAAAGCGTGGCTAGTGGTGAGCGCGGCGGCGCGGGCCGCGCCGCGGCGAGATAGAAGACGGAAGATTGAACGGTTTGCGATTGACGGATGAGATAGCCCAGCAGCGCCAGCGACGAAGCGTCGGCCCACTGCAAGTCGTCGAGGAAGAGGACGACGGGATGTTGCCGGGCGAGGGCGAGCAGAAACTGGTGCAGGCCTTCCCACAACCGCGACTCGTCGGCCGGGGAAGCCGCCGGTGGTTCGGGGGACGCCGTGCCAAGTTCGGGCAGGAGGCGCGCTGTTTCGGTCAGCCACACCGGCGGCAGGTTGGCGCGGGCGGCGGCCAGCAGGGCCGGCCAGTCGGCGCGGGTCAGCAGGCCGCGCAAAGCGTCAATGAGGGGTTGATAAGGAAGCGTGTGCTCCAACTCGTGAGCGACGCCGACGAGAGCAATGGGGGTCTCGCTGTTGATAAATTCTTCGGCCAGCCGCGTCTTGCCAATGCCGGGTTCGCCCTCGATGAGGGCCAGGCGGTGTGAAGTGACAAGCCCGCGCAAGATTTGCAGTTCAGAGTCGCGGCCAGTGAAAGGCAGGGGCGCGGCGGTGCGGGGCGCGGGGGAGAGAATTTGGGGTTTGGGGTTTCGCGTCCCGAAGGGGTTCGCGGGCTGTGCCGGGATTTTGGGTTTTGGAATCTCCAACTTGTCGGTGATGATTGAGTCGTACAGCGCCCTCGTTTCGGCCATGGGCGGCACGCCCATTTCTTCGTCGAGCAGGCGGCGCAGAGAGTCGTAGCGGCGAATGGCGGCGGCGCGGTCGCCGGCCAGGTAGTGCAGGCGCATCGCGGCGCGTTGTAAATCCTCTTGCAGAGCGTCAAAGGCCAGCGCGCGCTCCAGGGCCTCCAGCGCTTCGGCAAAGTTGCCGTCGGCTTCGCGCAGGGCGCTCAGTCGAGTCAGGCCGCGCACGGCCAGGCGGCGATACCGTTCGCGCTCCACGGCGGCCCAATCGCCGAAGGCGGGCGAGTCGGGCAGGGTGAAGCCGTCGAGGAAGTCGGCGCAATAGAGTTGGAGATTGGACGCTTCGCGTGGAGATTGTGAGCTGGAAGCGAAGAAGCGGCGAACGTCCACATCGGCTTCAAGGCCAACTTTATCGTCGGCCACGAGCAGGGCCGGGCCGAGCGTTTTGCGCAGGCCGTGCAAAGTGGTGCGCAGGGTTTGCTGGGCGGCGGGCCGGTCGAGGTCGGGCCAGAAGAAGGCCAGCAAGTGTTCGCGGCTCAGCGGCTTCTCATGAGCGGCCAGATAGTAGACGATGGCCCGGCTCTTGCGGCGGGTGATGTTGAGCGGCTGCCCGTCGAGCAAAATTTGCGGCTGGCCCAGCAATTGGATGGCGAGCATGAGGCGAGTATAGCATGGAGATCGGGTACAATCAGCGGAATTTCCGGTCGAGAGGTAGCCATGACAATTTCTCCCGAACAAATTGTTCAAGAAAAATTGGCGCAAGCGGTGACGTTGTTGGAGAAGCACGACATTGATCTCTGGCTGACGTTTGTGCGTGAGACGAGCTTGAGCAAAGACCCGGCGCTGGAGTTGATCTATCCTTACGACCTGACCTGGCACTCGGCGTTTTTGGTGGGCCGGGGCGGCGAGACGGCGGCAATTGTGGGCCGTTACGATGCCGACAACGTCGAACGACTCGGCGCCTACCTGCACGTCGTTGGCTACGACCAATCCATCCGCCCGGCGCTGATTGACATGATCCGGCGGATGTCGCCGCGCAGGATCGCGTTGAACTTTTCGGAGAGCGACCCGGCGGCGGACGGCCTGACTTTTGGCATGAAGCGGACTCTGGACGAGACGCTGGCCGAGGCCGGGGTAGCCGACTCTCAAATTGTTGCCTCCGAGAAATTTTTGAGCAGTTTGCGCGGCCAGAAGTCGCCCGGCGAGATCGAATTGATCCGGCAGGCGGTGGCGACCACCGAGCAGTTGTACGCCGAAATCGGCCAGCGCATTCGACCGGGCGTGACCGAGCGCGAACTGGCCGATTACCTGCATGGCCGCCTCAAGGAAATGGGCCTGGGCACGTCGTGGGACTGGGCGATGAATCCGATTGTGAACACCGGCCCGGAGTCGATCATCGGCCACGCCGCGCCGGGCGACCTCAAAGTTCAGCCGGGGCATCTGGTGCATTTTGATTTTGGCATCAAGCAGGACGGCTTCTGCTCCGACATTCAGCGGATGTGGTACGTGCTGGCCGAGGGCGAGACCGAGCCGCCGCCCGATGTTCACCGGACGTGGAAGATCGTGCGCGGGGCGTTGATGGCTGGGATGATGGCCCTCAAGCCGGGCGTGCTGGGCTGGGAAGTGGATGCGGTGGCCCGCGAATATCTCACTCGCCACGATCTGCCCGAATACCTGCACGCTTACGGCCACAACGTGGGCCGCGTGGCGCACGACGGCGGCGTGACGCTCGGCCCGCAGTGGGATCGCTACGGCAATTCTCCGAACTTGCCCGTCGAGGCCGGCAATGTCTTTGCCATTGAGCTTGGGGCGCAAGTGCCGGGCAAGGGCTGTGTCTATCTTGAGGAGAACGTGCTGGTGACTGACGACGGCGTAGAATGGATCAGCACGCCGCAGACTAAGTTGAAGGTGATTGCCTTGTAGAGCGATTCACCACCAAGGCACGAAGATAGTAAGGTTCACAAAGAGAAACTTGGTGAAACTTTGTGCCCTGGTGTCTTCGTGGTAAAAGGCCATGGATAGAGTTTTCTATATTATCGGCGGAATATTGAGCGGGCTGGCGGTGGCGCTGGGCGCGTTTGGGGCGCACGGCCTGCGGGCGCGGCTGACGGCAGACCTGCTGGCGACATTTGAGACGGGTGTGCGCTATCACATGTATCACGCACTGGCCTTGTTGGTCGTGGCCGCCGCCGTTTCAAAATGGCCGGGTTCTAATTGGCCCGTCTTGGCCGGCTGGCTATTCGTAGCCGGCACAATTTTATTTTCCGGCAGTTTGTATTTGCTTGCTGTCACCGGCCTGCGCTGGTTGGGAGCGATCACGCCTTTTGGTGGCCTGGCCTTTCTGGCCGGGTGGGCGTGCCTGGTGATCGCGGCGGTGAGAGGGTGAGACATCAGGTTTATATGAAACGACTCTTTTTGATTTCCCTCTTATTGACAACACTACTGGCCGCCTGCGCTCAAGCACCCACCGCCACCCCGACAGTGACGGCTTCCCCGTCGCCTATTCCGCCTACCATCACGCCCGCGCCGACTGAAGAAGAAGGTCTAATCACCGACAGCGGCCTCAAGTACATCGAAGTCGCGTCTGGCGACGGCGAAGCGCCGCAGGCGGGCAATTTGGTCTCGGTTCATTACATCGGCAAGCTGGAAGACGGCACGGTGTTCGACAGTTCTTATGCCCGAAACCAGCCGATCAAATTTCTGCTGGGCAAGGGCAAAGTGATCAAAGGCTGGGACGAGGGGATTGCCTTGATGAAGAAGGGCGGCAAGGTCACGCTCGTCATCCCTCCCGACCTGGCCTACGGCTCGCGCGGCGCTGGCACGGTGATCCCGCCCGACGCGACTCTGATTTTTGAAGTGGAGTTGTTGGACGTTCAACCCGGCTCGCCTGACGCGCCTCAAACAGTAGCCGAGAGCGATTACGTGACCACAACCAGCGGCCTGAAGTATTACGATTTTGAAGTGGGCGCCGGTGAGGACGTGGCGACCGGCGATCTGGTGGTGGTGCACTACACCGGCTGGCTGGCCGATGGCACTAAATTCGACAGTTCACTCGACCGGGGCGAGCCGTTGGAGTTTGTGGTCGGCATCGGGCAGGTGATTCCCGGTTGGGATGAGGGCTTGTCTACCATGAAAGTCGGCGGCAAGCGGCAGTTGGTGATCCCGCCCGAGCTGGGCTACGGCCCCAGCGGCGCGAGCAACATCATCCCGCCGAATGCGACGTTGATTTTTGAGGTTGAGTTGTTGGAAGTGAAGTAGGCCCCCGGCGGTTTAATCACGGTGCGTCGTAACTCAGGCATTTTTTAATTCCAGGAGATCCCACTTGTTTCCATAGAGGTCCTCAAAGACGACAACCGTGCCATAAGCTTCCTCTCTGGGTTCCTCAAGAAAAACGACGCCGTCTGCTTTCATCTCGCGATAGTCGCGCCAGAAATCGTCGGTGTGCAGAAAAAGAAATACGCGGCCGCCCGTCTGATTGCCAATGTAATTCTCCTGATCGGGCGACGAAGCTTTGGCCAGGAGCAAACAGGTTTCCGCGCCTCCCGGCGGCGCGACCAAAACCCAGCGCCGTCCTTCGCCCATGTTGGTATCTTCGAGCAAGGTGAAACGGAGCTTGTGGGTGTAAAAGGCAATCGCCTCATCGTAATCTCGAACGAGCAAAGCAATGTGGCCGATCTTTTGGCGCATGTGTTCTTAACCTCGAGGCAAACTAGAGCGGTTTCCAGGTTGGTTTGCGACATCGTCCGCCCAGACTTCCGAAGTCTTCAAGACTTCGGAAGTCTAGACTGCGGCGTGGGCGGCAGTGCAACTGCCACCCATCAAAACAGGCTTGGCTGACTACTAGAGTAGATTCCTGTTGGGTTTACGGCCCAGCATCCTGAGCGAAGCGGCGCACCCTTCGACTTCATGCGGAACTACACCGCATTTCGCTCAGGGTGCTTGCGCCGCGAAGTCGAAGGATGCCGTATATTGATCAGGAATCCGCTCTAGTTGCCCATGATCACTCACAAAGTTCGCGGATGGCTCCGCCAATCGCCTCGTTTACTTCAAACTGTTGCTCCAAAAATGCCAGGATAGCCAACGTCGATTCCCGATTCCGCTCATAGCCTTGCATCCACCCTGACAGGCGGCCAGCTACTCTCGGATAGCGTAGTTCAAATCGCCGTTCAGGCGCAAACCCGTCGCTGACCACAGCCCGAGGCGTCTCCACCTCGTCGGCAAGCTCAAGCAGGCGCTCGACGGCATACCCCTGAATGAATCGCATGGCCGACAATCGCTCCCCGCGTTTCTCCCGCGCCATGCCCACGTACAAATTCGTCAGCGCCTCTCCCAGCAACCACTCCTGACTGCGTTTCGGTTGGCTCGGTAATCCCCGGATCGGCTGGCCGAGCGTCTCGGCGGCCTGCGGCTGTTTCCAGACGATGCGGCCCCCGGCGAAGGGAATCGCCTGCAACTCGTCCGGCTCAAAAACGGCGAACTCGCAGAAAATCCCGTCGGCGAAGAGGAGCTTATAGCCATCGCCGGTGTTGGGGAAACAATAGGCGATGGGACAGAGTGCGCTTAACCAATGCAGATTTTCCAGGTAAGAACGTTTGTGCCCCGGCTCCACGATGACAAAGAAGTCCAGGTCGGAATAGGCATCCAGGCGATCCAGCTCAAGGCCAACCGAGCCTAAGCCAATCAACGCCAGGGCGTGGCCGCTCTGTTCGAGCGAATGGCCGACCTCATCGAGGCGTTTTAGAAGAGATTGGGTTTCCATGAGGGGATAAAGCTCAATTCACGACCAACAGGTCGCTGGAGTTGCGCCTAATGATCAAAGATCGATACGGTGCGGGCGTCCCTTCACAGTCACTGCTATGATTTGATTCGCGTTGGAGCGTCTTATCAATGAAAAGACTCGTGTGTTGAAATTGTGCGAGGCCGCCAAACGAATGATTCACTCGTGATTTTGGCAAAGGTCTCTTTGGCCTCTAGTTTCTTATTCTGCACTTCTACTTGCTGACGCTGACGACGTAATCGCCGAAACCGTAAGTTCCAGTCAGGCGTAATGTATAAGTGTCGTTGGCGGCGGGGGTGAAAGGGATTTCATAAATGTTGGGCCCATTATAGGTCCCTGTCTTGAACTTTGAGATGCCCTTGGAGTCCAGAATCTCAACCCAATAGTTTAGGCCGCTTTCCCCTTGAAGGGTCAACTTTAGAGGAGTGTTGGCGACGCCTTGAAATAGATAGATATCAAATGAGCCAAGTGCAAGGGAGCCCCTTCCGCTATTAGTGAGATCAAGCGTTGCCATTGGAGCGCCTGGAGTGCGATTAGGAGAAGCAATTAAGCTGAGACTGACGACGTAATCGCCGAAACCGTAAGTTCCAGTCAGGCGTAATGTATAAGTGTCGTTGGCGGCGGGAGTGAAAGGGATTTCATAAATGTTGGGCCCATTGTAGGTCCCTGTCTTGAACCTTGAGATGCCCTTGGAGTCCAGAATCTCAACCCAATAGTTTAGGCCGCTTTCCCCTTGAAGGGTCAACTTTAGAGGAGTGTTGGCGATGCCTGAAAAACTATGCTCTTGGGTGGCATCCTTTGCAAGAGTTCTGTTATAGCTTACATCAAGAACCATTAATCCGTCGTTGGATTCTGTAGGGATAGTGGTCGGACTAACAGTTGCGGTATCGGTTAAGATCGCAGTTGGTGTTTCACTGATTTGCCTTGTGGGAGATGCAGTCGAGGTTGGTGGAGTTGTGACAGTAGCGGTCTCAAAGGATGCCGAAGTTTGAGTCGGTTCAAATGTTATTATTGGAATAGTTGATGCCGATGAAGGAACAGGCGCAATAATACTAGGAGTTACAGTAGGAGTAGGAATAATCTGAGCACAGCCGTTAATTATCGGCAATGTCATTAACATCATCAGAGTTGCGAGTAGAAAGTTTCGTTGATTTATCATCGGTTTGTTCTTTTATGTTTTGGCGGGGCCACGCTCTTTCTAACCAGCGATACAACCTTTGGCAGAGAAAGGGTGCCCATATGCTTCCCCAAGTTAGGGAGAACAGAGCATATGTATTTGCATATAGGCTAACGTATTCCTCAACTGAGTAAGCTTGACCTATGAATTTGATCGCAAGATATACAGAAAGCCACTGTAAGGGTATTAACGGCGCAACTAGAGAAAAAAGCACGATCAACAGAATTCCGAACCTGCGCAATTGTGAATGAAATCGGGGCCATAATTGCGAAGCTACAGCTAGCACAGTTAGAGAAACAATTATGATAAGAATTTTCTCTACTACATCCGATCGGAGCCATAATTGCGAAGCTCCAGCTAGCACAGTTAGAGAAACAATTATGCTAAGAATTTTCTCTACTACATCCAACAGAGTAAACCATTTCATCTAACACCCTCGTATAAGTGTCGTTTCAATTAATTCTGCCTTCGTGTGCCCAACACCTCTGTAACTCAATCGTTGTTCCACATAATACCCCATTTCGAGCATCATGCATTTACAACTTCCGCCCCGCGAAGCGAGTCAGGATCAATCCCCGCCAAAGTCGGGAGCTCTCTTCTTTGTGATCCGCCACAAAGATAATGAAACGATCACGCCCAGCACGCCGACGATGGCGGCAAAGCCCATCGGCGCGCTGGGGTTCACCCGGTCGAAGAGAAACCCGGCCACCAGCGGCCCGCTGATGCGGCCCAGGCCTTGAACTGATTCGGCCAGGCCGATGGCATAGCCGCGCTCGCCGGGCGGCACGAGGTAAGTGAGCAGGGCGATGAGGCCCGGCATGAGCAGGCCGTTGCCAAACGAGATGAGCGGCACGGTGACGATGACGAGCGGGATGAGAGGCGAGAGGGCCATGATGGCAAAGGCCAGGCTCCGGGTGAGCAGCCCGCCGGCCACCATCATCCGCTCGCCAAAACGGCTGACGATGGGCTTGACCAGGAACGTCTGGGTGATGATGCCGACAACGCCGACGTACGTCAAAATAAAGCCGACGGCCTGCTGGACGAACTTGGCGTTGTAGCTGACAAACATCACTTTCTCCGACCACAACACGAAGACGCTCTGGAAGGCGAAGAAGCCCAGTTGCCCTACGAAAGCGACCATCATCAGGATGGCGACTCCGGGCAGGCGCAGCATCTCCAGCGAACTATTTTTCTTTGCGCCCTCTTTGGGTTTCATCGTCGCCCGCCGCTCCGGGGTGAGCGACTCGGGCAGGAGAAAGTAGGTGAGCAAGATGGTAGTGATTGAGAAACAGGCCGCCGCAAAGTAAGCGGTGCGCGGCCCGAACTGGGCGGCCATAAATGCGCCGAAGGCCGGGCCGAACAGGAAGCCGGTGCTGAAGGCGGCGTTGACGAGGCCGATGCCCTGCGCCCGGTTCTTCTCATCGGTGATGTCGCTGAGGTAGGCCTGGGCGACCGAGATGTTGCCGCCGGTGAAGCCGTCAATGATCCGGGCCAGGTAGAGGAAGGGCAGGGCAACTGCCGCGCCGCTGATGAGAAAAGCCGCCAGCGTGCCCGACTGGCTTACCAACAAAACCGGCCTGCGCCCAAATTTATCAGACATGCGCCCCAACTGCGGCGAGGCGATGAACTGGGCCAGAAAGTAGGCGCTAGTGATGAGTGTGATCTGAAAGGCCGAAGCCCCAAACTGGTTTTGGGCAAACAACGGCAAAACAGGAATGGTCATGCCAACGCCCAGCACGTCCACGAACATGATCATGAAGATCGGGAAGAGCGGCGAGCGCAGAAAGCGGGCAAAGCGGACAAACTGATTTTCGGATTCTTGAGTTTGAGTCACGGTTGGTTTTTAGACAACGGATTGAACGAATTGAACGGATAAGAAATCCGTTGTATCTGTTTCATCCGTTGTCCACTCTAAAGACTTTGTCTCCAGCTTGAATGGCGACTTGAGGCTGACCTTCTAACGTGGCATAGAAACCACGCCTGCCGTCGTCCAGAAATTGGAGCGTGGCCTTGAGTTCCCCGGCTGGGAGCGGATTGGAGTCGCGGTTGACGAAGTGGCTGAACTCGACGCAGGGGGCGGCGACCAGCAGACGGGTGAAGTAAGCAAACTGGCCGGTGGCGGAATTTTGAATGGCGAGCCGGTGGCCCAAATCATCCAGTCCAAAGCTTCCATTTGCTTCCACGATGATGTTTTCGCCGGCACAGCCGTCAAATACGTGATCGCCGTATCGGGCCTGCATCTGGCGATAGTGGCTGGTGAAACCGAGGGAGAGGCCGTTTGCGCCTTTGATGTTTTTGGAGTCGGGGTGGCTGGTGTGATGAACGTCAACGACGGTTCCGCCGTCGGCGGTTTCCCCGACCGCGCCCTCGGCCAAGACCCGCAGGCGCTCGACGACGAGCAGGGGCGAAGGATCGTAATAGCGGTTCGGGCGCTCCCCGAACTTCAGTGACGCGCGTTGGACTTGCACAAGTTTGACTTGGCCGATTTCAAGCATATCTTTCCTTTTCGATTCGATAAAGTCTGCCCTCACCGGCCCGACCCGGAATCGCCGGCGGCCGCCAGCCGCGCCTGATACTTTTCCAGCGCCCCGGCCAGCGCCGCTTCCATGTTCACCCCGGTGCTGTTGGCCAGGCAGATGAGGGAGAAGAAACCGTCGGCCAGTTCGCTTTCCCAACTCGCTGTGGGTTGAAATGACTCGTGGCCGTAGTTCGATCCCTTCAACGCTTCCTTCGCCAGCTCGCCGACTTCAGAAGTGAGATCGAGCAGGCGGGCGTGAACGGGGGCTTCGAGGTTGTGAGCTTGCACGAAGCGGGAGACGGTTTGTTGGAAAGTTGGGAGAGTCATGGTTCAAGATGATTTTTCAGCGGATGAATGCACAAGCAGGGTCATGCCGGACGCAACGCCTAACGCGGCGAAGTTGCTCGCCAGCGAGTCAACGGTTGCCGGAGTTTGGGTGCGAGCGATAACGTCAGCTTCGCTCATAATTCGCTAACGAAAGTACGGGCATTTGCACGCAGCTAACCCCACCCGTGCAAGATCAATTCGGCGATTTCTTTGATGCGAGCCATTGTTATCCCTTCCCGTTGTTCGATTGCCAGAGGATGTTTTGTCGGTTCGAGTTCAATATAAGGGCGAACGCCAACCTCCCTCATATGAACCTGTGTTTTCAAATTGATTGTGTTCGGATATACAGGTAAGTTGGTACAGAGCCAGCCGAATGACGGGGGATCCTTAGTGCGTTGGGGATCCTTCCAGAGTTTAAGCGCTCGGCTAAAATTTTTCTTGCTAAGGGAAACCCACACTGTGTAAGCAAAAGGTTGACTAGAATCCTGCACTGGAATTTCGATATTGCCTTTGATAAAGTAGTTCTTTTTGAAAAAGTCATCGCCACGAATCACACAAGTTTCTTCATCTAAATGCCCCCAGACGTACCGAAGCATTTTCGGTATGCCGTACCAAGACTCTGGTGCATAGGATCCGTAACTCATTGGTGGGCCTTCATGATATTGCCCACAATGATTGCAGAAATAGCGGTTTGATTGATCAGTCATGATCTTTTGCAAGATTGAAAAAATCTGTGAAATCTGTGCGCTTTGCGTCTGTGGTTCCTTCTCTCAACTGTCATTCCAATTCCTGCTTGAGTTTGTCTACAGTCGTCTTCAACACCTTGACCCGCGCATGCCATTTGTCGTTGGCTTCCACAACTGTCCAGGGCGCGGCGTGGGTGCTGGTCTTGAGTAACATGTCCTCAACGGCCCGCTCGTAATCTTCCCACTTGCCCCGGTTGCGCCAGTCTTCGTCGGTGATCTTCCAGGACTTGTAGTCGGTCTTCTCCCGCTCTTTGAAGCGCCGCAGTTGTTCCTCCTGACTGAGGTGCAACCAGAACTTGAGAATGATCGTCCCAAAGTCTCGCAACTGTCGCTCGAACTGATTGATCTCGCTGTAGGCCCGCTTCCAGGCCGCCTCGGTGCAAAAGCCCTCCACCCGCTCCACCAGCACCCGCCCGTACCACGAGCGATCAAAGATCGCGATCTGTCCTTGCTCCGGCAGTCGCCGCCAGAAGCGGTAGAGATAGTGCCGTGTCTTGTCGTCGCCTGACGGGGCCGCAATGGGCCACACCACGTAACCGCGCGGGTCCATTTTGGCTGTCAGCCGTTTGATCGCGCCGCCCTTGCCCGCCGCGTCCCAACCTTCAAACACGATCACCATTGGCCGCTTTTGGGCATAGACCTGGTAAGCCAGCAGGTGCAATTCGTTCTGCAGGCGCTCAAGCTCGACGTCGTAGTCTTTTCGCGCCAGCCGCAATTTGAGATTCACGTTCTCAAGCATGGGCGGCCTCCTTCGGCTTGCGTTTTGTTTTGGCTGGTTCAGGCGGCGGTTGAAGCCCCAGCCGCCCTTCCAGTGACCGGATCAGCGTCTCGTAAACTTTGATCCGGGTAAAGTAGCGGTCGGTCGCTTCCACAATCGTCCACGGCGCGTAAGGCGAGTCGGTGCGGGCCAGCATCTCTTCCACCGCTGTCAGATATTTATCGTAAGCTTTGTGTTGGGCGGCGTCTTCCTCAGTCACCTGCCACGCCGTCAATTTATCCTTGAGCAGTTTCTTGAATCGCCTGCCTTGCTCCTTCTTGCTGATGTGAAGCCAGAACTTGACAATGGCCGTCCCGTCGTTCGCCAACTGCTCCTCAAACTCGGCAATGTCCTGATAGGCTTGCCCCCATTCACGCTTCTTTACTGTCTTGCTTACACGGTCAATCAGCACCCGGCGATACCACGAGGTGTCGAACATCACCATTTGCCCGTAAGCCGGAGTCTTTTGCCAGAAGCGCCACAGCCAGGGATAACGAGTCTCACTCGTGCGGGGCGGCGAGATGGGCACCACCCGGAAGCCGCGCGCGTCGAGCTGTTCGGTGAGGGTGTTAATCGTGCTTCCCTTGCCGGCGGCGGCCCACCCTTCGAACACAACGGCCACCGGCGCGTTCGCCTTGAACATCGCGTGCTCAAGGTCGTACAACCGCTGTTGCAGTTCCGGCAGGCGGCTCTTGTATTCGGTCTTGGAGACCGACTGATTGAGATCAACTTGTTCGAGCATAGAGTTTCATCCTCTTGGCTTAGACCGGTGGCGCGGTTGATCACCTCTTGCGCTTGCGGCAATATACTTCAACCTTGTTGTGGCTGTCAACGACAAGTAAACTGCTTGCCAACGCGCCAAATCTACAGCCTGTTGCCGCGCTTCACGGCCAAAGACTTGATGCCCGAAGATTGATTGCTGTTGATCGGCTACGTCGAGAAGATTCTACAGAAGGGCAAGCACAGCCGCGACGAGTTATAGGCCGGGCGCGCTCGCCGGTGTTGACAAGCGCGCGGCAGGATTCCGGCTTGAGTTCAGAAACTCTTCAGGGCTTTCCCAAAGCTGTTATGAGGAGGCGGCATCCCCAGATGCCGTCGGATGCCTGCACCTGGAGCGCAGACTCCGCGACTTTAGGGATACTCTGAGAAACTCTCAGGGCAGTGGATGCCAGATCATTGAGAGGGCGACGGCCAGCGCCGCCAGGAGCGCGCCGAGGGCCGCAAACGCGACGCTGATTTCGGTGGTTTCGTGCCGGGTAATCAAATGGATGGGCAGGTTCTGGAAAACTTCCTGAAGTTCGCCCGCGCTCTCCGCCGAGAAATATTCCCCGCCGGTCATCTCGGCAACTTGCCTCAACGTCGCCTCATCAATCCCCCGGCGAAATCCACCACCGCCCCCGCCGCCAAAGAAAAGGCCACCGCCAAAAGGGTCTCCGCCCTGAGAGGGTTGGCCGCAAAACGGCAGTGACTGACTCTCATTGGCCGTGCCAAACCCAATCGTGTAAACGCGGATGCCCCGGTCAACCGCCTGTTGCGCGGCCTCCAGCGGCAACGGCCCGGTATTGCTCACGCCGTCAGTCAGCAACACAATAATGGCCGGAGCGTAAGCGCCCTGTGGCACGGGCGTGGGCTGAACGCCGGAGGCTAATCCGCTCACACTCGGCGCAACACTCTGATCAATTTCGGCTATGGCATCCAACGACTCGAGGATGGCACTGCCAATCGCCGTCCGGCGGGCGGTGAGCAGGCTGTCAACCGCGTCTTCCAGCACTTCCTGATCGGTAGTGGGCGGCTGGATCAACTCGGCGAAGCCGGCGAAGGCGACGATGCCGATCTGAGTCGTGGCGCTTTGGCGTTGAATAAACAACCGCGCCGCGGCTTTGGCCGCCTCCAGCCGGTTGGGCGGAATGTCGGTGGCGCACATGCTTCGTGAGACATCCAACGTGAGAATAACCGTCGTTCGCCCGGCGGGCACGCTGACAATCGTCACCGGCCGCCCCAGCGCCACCACCAGACTTGACAGCGCCATCACGAACAGGGCAAACGGCAAATGCCGCCGCCAGAACGAGTGGCGGGGCAGAGCGGCGCGCACCAGAGTCAGGCTGGAATAGCGCACTGCAAAACGCTGTCGCCGCCGTAACATCCAAACGTAGGCCACGACGACGAGCGGAATTAATCCCAGCAGGAATAAGAAAGCGGGCCAGAGCCAGTCCATCTTTCACCTTTCACGGTAAGCGGCTGAACCACCAGAGCGACAGCGCGCCGCCAACCAGCAACAGGAGGATGCTGACGCCCGCGAAAATTGAGGTAACTTCCATTGTTTCCGGTTTGATCACCAACTGCGGATCGATGTTTTCGTAAATCGCGCGCAAGTCTTCTTCATCTTGAGCATTGTAGTAAGCGCCGCCAGTGAGTTGGGCGATTTGTTGCAACATGGCCTCGTCCAACTGGGTGTGGATGTTGAAGCCGTCAATTTGCAGGGTGGTCCCCGCCGCGCTGCCAATGCCGACTGTGTAAATACGCACGCCGCGCTCGGCGGCGGCCTGGGCGGCGACCAGCGGGTTTGGCGACACGTTGTTCTCACCGTCGCTAAGCAATAGGATGACTGCGGGCGAGTAAGTGCCCGGCGGCACTGGCGTGGGGGCCAGGGTGGGCGCCGGAGTCAGATTGCTGAGGAGAAGCGGGTCTTGCGCTACATTCGTGGCAAGGGTGTTAAGCGAAACAAAGATTCCGTTGGCCAGCGACGTGCCACGCGCCGGGGTCAGGCGGTTGACGGCGGCGAGAATTAGCTCCTGATCGTTTGTCGGCGCTTGCACGGCAAAGCCGCTGTCGCTGAAAGCGACAACGCCGATCTGCACGCTGGGCGGCTGGCGTTGAACAAAGTCCAGGACGGCGGCCTTGGCCGCTTCCATCCGGCTCGGTTGCATGTCATCGGCGGCCATGCTTCCGGAGACATCAAAGGCCAGGATCACCGTGCCTTCCACCCTCGGCAGGCTGACGACGGCTTGCGGGCGGGCCAGGGCGATGATGAGAATGGCGATCGAGAGCATGAAGAGCGCCGGGGGCAAATGGCGGCGCAAACCGGGCCGGCGGCCCGAGTCCGCTTGCGCCAGCCCCAGACTGCCGTAGCGCGCCACCAGTCGCCGTCGCTGTTCCAGCCGCTGCCAATACAACCCGGCGAACAGTGGAATCACCACCAGAAGAAATAACATCACCGGCCAGATGAAGGTCATAGGTCAATTCGCTTTCATCTTCGCCGTTGCCGCCGCAGGCCGGCAAAACGCACAATGGCTCGCGTCAGGTCTTCCTCGGTCGAGAGCGACAGCGCATCCACGCCGGCTCGTTTGAACGCCGCGCCCAATTCTGATTCGCGCTCCCGGGCCGCCTCTTGAAAACGCCGGCGAAAGCTTTGGTCGTGCGTATCCACGTAGAGTTGCTCGCCGGTCTCTGAGTCCTCCATGATGACCGGGCCGATGTCTGGAAGCTCGGCTTCGCGCAGGTCCCACAGGCGAACGGCCAGAACCTCGTGCCGCCGGTTGAGCAGGCTCAGGGGCCGCTCCCACCCTGGCGCGCTGATAAAATCCGAGATGATGAAGATCAACGAGCGCCTCTTGATGGCTTGCAGTCCGGCTTCGATCAGCGGAGACAGGTTGGTGAACGGCGCTTTGGGCAGACGTGGTTGCTTGAGCAGATCGTTGATCAGGCGCAAGACCTGGAGCCGCCCGCCCCGGGCCGGGATCGCGCGCAGCGGCTCCACCCGACCGCCGTAGAACATTGCCCCAACGCGATTGCCGTGACGGGTGAGCAGGCGGGCCAGGGTGGTGACGAAATCAATCAACACCGTCCGCTTCAAACTCCGGGTCTGGGTCGTGCCAAAGTCCATGGACGGACTCAGGTCGAGCAGAAACCAGGCGGTGAGATCGCGATCTTCGACATATTGGCGGACATACGGCGTGTCCATCCGTGCCGTGACGTTCCAGTCAATGTAGCGAATGTCGTCCTCTGGTTGATATTCGCGCAGGTCGGCAAAATCCACGCCGTAGCCGTAAAAGAGGCTGCGGTAGTCGCCCTGCAAAAGGCCGTCGAGGCGGCGGATGACCTGCCAGTCGAGGCGTTGCAGAATCCGGTCGGGCATTCCCCGCTCAGGCGTTGACGCGGACATTGACATGCTCGTGCAGGGGCACCACCGGGATCGGGATGCGGTCGAGAATCTTTTTCAACAGGTCGTCGCCGGCCACGTTGTCCGAGAGCGCCTCATAGGAAAGCACCAGGCGGTGGCGCAACACGTCGAGCGCCATGTCCAGCACGTCCTGCGGCAGGGCGTAGTTGCGCCCGCGCACAAAGGCCAACGCCCGCGCGGTGAGGATCAAGTTAATTGAAGCGCGCGGGCTGGCGCCGAACATGACGTAGTGCTCTAATTCTTTCAGGCCGTGTTCTTTGAGGCGGCGCGTCGAAGTTACGATGCGGACGGCGTAGTCAATGAGAGCCGGGTCTACGTACACCTGGTCGGCGGCTTGTTGCAGGCTCGCCAACTGTTCGGTGGTCAACACTTTCTGCACGGCCTGCAACACGCCCGTCATCCGTTCGACGATGACGAACTCTTCAGTGGGGCTGGGGTAGCCGACCAGCACCTTGAGCATGAAGCGGTCCACCTGGGCTTCGGGCAAAGGGTAAGTGCCTTCGGTTTCAATAGGGTTTTGGGTGGCCAGCACCAGGAAGGGATGCGGCACCTTGAAGGTCTCGCGCCCGATGGTCACCTGTCTTTCCTGCATCACTTCGAGCAGGGCGCTTTGCACTTTGGCCGGGGCGCGGTTGATCTCGTCGGCCAGCAGGAGGTTGGTAAAGACCGGGCCGAGCGAGGTGTTGAATTCCCCCGTCTTCTGGTTGTAAATGCGGGTGCCAATTAAATCAGCCGGGACCAGGTCGGGCGTGAACTGGATGCGCTTGAATTCGCCGCCAATGGCCTCGGCCAGGGTTTTGATCGCCAGGGTCTTGGCCAGGCCCGGCACGCCTTCGACCAGGATATGCCCTCGAGCCAACAGCGCCACGACCAGCCGCTCCAGCAGGTGATCCTGCCCGACGATGACTTTCTTCACTTCGTACAAGACGCGCTCCATCGGGGATCGGTTTTCGGGCTTGGCAACTTGATCCATCATCATCTCCTTTGTTAATGAGGCGGTGAACCGGCGGCGGCGGCGGCTTCACCGATGGGCACGGCAAAGCCGATTCCGATAAAAACATCCTGTTCGGTTGGATTCACAATTCCGGTGATAATGCCGATCACGTGGCCGTCACGGTTGAGCAGCGGGCCGCCGGAGTTGCCGGGATTCACGGCGGCGTCCACCTGAATTAAGCCTTGTAAGATTTGCCCGTTATCCGGTTGTTCAAACGATCGGCCGAAACCGGAGATCACCCCGGCGCTCATCGAACTGTAAAGGCCAAAGGGGTTGCCGACGACAAAGGCTTCGTCGCCGACACGACTGGCATCGGGGTTTCCCAGGATGGCGGGCACTAACAGCGCCGGGAGCCGGTTGGCGCGCAGAACGGCGATGTCGTTTTCCGGCTGTTCGACAATCACCTGCGCGCCGGATTGAGTGCCATCGGCAAATGTGATCCGGATGGCTGAGGCTTTGGCGACGACGTGCAGGCTGGTGAGAATATCGCCCAGGTCGTCAATCACAACGCCGCTCCCCAGGCGGCCTTCTCCATCGTCCAGGCCCGAACCCTGTGTTTCGATGAGAACGAGCGAAGGTTGTATCACCCGGTACACGCGGGCCGAGAAGGTGGGGGGCGGCGTCGCCGAGGCCAGGGCCTGGGCAACGACTTCATTCATCTCGCTTATCGTCAGCGGGCGAGGGGCGGGAAGGAGAAGGTTATAGAGCGCGAGTGCCACAAGCGTGGCCAACATGCCGGCGGCGAACGGCAAGGCTCTTCGGGCGCGCCGACGAAGGCGTAGGAGGCGGGGTCGCCACGACACAGGTTGTGAAGCGAACGGCTCGTTCATTGCTCTTCTTTTTTGCTTGTGAGGAAAAGGCCCTTCGGGAAACGCCTCTGTTGAATCTCAGCGAGGTCTCCGGCTTTAACGGGAAATGGAACGCAGATTCACGCTGATAAACGCAGATTTATTTTTGGCTCTACCAGATTTAACGTGAAAAAAAGTTTTGGGACGCAGACGCTCTGCGCGCTGATTTTCGCTGATAAAAAACAAAATCTGCGTTCATCTGCGCGCTTTGCGTCTGCGTCCCAATTCACGCTCAAGCCGGGAGACCCATTTCTTTTTACGTTGAACCTGGCAGAACCATCACAATCAGCAAGACCCACTATAGCATTATTTTCTGCGGCAAAACTGAGACAATGCTGAGAAGCCGTTACTGTACTGAACAGTTGTTTAGAAATGGAGTAGACGGAATGAATGGGAAATGAAAGCCAGCCTGCCCCGGGAAACGGATTGCCACCGGAGTGAGAGATGCAACTTATGTTCTGCGCGGCCTGGCAGGTGAGGTGTTGCCGGCCCTGCTTCAGGCGGCGCAACTTACTCGTTCGTCACGAGCATCAAGAACAACTCCACCACCTGCGGATCAAAGTGCTTGCCCGACTGTTCTCGAATGTGCTCGAGCACTTTTTCTTTCGGCCAGCCCTGACGATAAGGCCGGTCGGCGAGCAAGGCGTCCCACACGTCCACGACGGCGAAGAGGCGGGCGGCCACTGGTATTTGCTGGCCGCTCAGCCTGAACGGATAACCGGAGCCGTCCCATTTCTCGTGGTGGTAGCGGGGGATGTCGAGCGCCGGGCGCAGGTAGGTGATGGGCGAGAGCATGTCGTAAGCATACTGCGGGTGCTTACGCATGACCCCCCACTCCTCGTCCGTCAATTTATCCGGCTTCAGCAGAATGGCGTCGGGGATGCCCATCTTGCCGATGTCGTGCAGAAGCGCCCCGCGGCGCACGTGTTCCAGTTCGGCTTCGCTCATGCTCACCGCCTGCGCCAGCCGCATGGTCATTTCGGTGACGCGCCGGCTGTGGCCCTCGGTCTCTTTATCGCGCAGATCGAGCGCGCGCGACCAGCCTTCGATGGTGGCATCGTAGGCCAGGGCCAGTTCCCTGTTGGAATCTTGCAAGCCTTCGAATAGTTCCACATTGTCTATGGCGATAGCGGCCTGACCGGCCAGAGTCTCCAGGTAGTTCAGCCATTCCGGGTCGGGCTTGAGCGGCGCGCGGTGGAAAACTTCAAAGACACCTTTGACCTGCCCTTTGGCGACGAGCGACACCCCGTAATAGCTGATAAAGCCTTCAGCTTGCAAAAGGGGCGTGAGCAGAGGATCACTCTGAGCCTCCGCCAAATTTGGGATCGCGACAATGCGCCGTTCCAGGGCGGCCCGGCCGGCGTGCCCCTCGCCCAAATGCAGACGTGTCTCTTCGATGATTTTGGAGCTGAATCCTTGCCCGGCGGCGTATTTCAACATCTGCGTTTGCGGGTCGAGCAGGAGCACAGTGGCGGCATCCACGCCCAACTGGGCCACTACCTGCCTGAGGACAATGTCGAGCGTGCCAGGCAAGTCAGAGCCGGAACTGATGGCAGTGTCAATGGCCCGCAGAGCTTTCAATTGTTCAAGGCGTTGCCGGGTCTGCTCGTGCAGGGCGGCGCGGTGAATGGCGTTGGCGGCAATTTCGCCGATGGCGGTGAGCAGGCGCAGGTCGTCCTGGGTAATGTCTGAAAAAATGGCCGGCCCGCCGGCCTGGCCCCGGCCCGTCCACAGCACGCCGATAGTTTGACCCTGGGCGATGAGCGGAACGCAAGCGACAGCGGAAGTTTTCTTGAAGAATTCGGGGTGGACGACCGGGGCCTCGCCTCGCACGTCATTGGTCAGATAGGGCCGGCCGGTGGCGGCCACCAGGCCGCCGATGCCTTCGCCGGGCGGGAGCCGCAAACCGGTGGCGGTTGCCCATTCCCCGCGCCCCAGTTCAATCACCACCTGGCCCGCGCCAGAGTCGAGCATTCCTACCGCAGCGCTGTCCACTCCCAGCAATGCGAGCAGTTGTTCGAGGATGATGGGCAACATCTCGGCCCGCGACTGGGCGACGCGCAAGGCAGTGGCAACGGCGAGAATGGCTTCGCGCTCGCGTTCGTGCTGTTTGCGCTCGGTGATGTCGCGGAAGCTCAACACTCGGCCTATGATTGTGTCGCCGATGGCTTGAGGCTGGGAGTAAACCTCGACGGCCCGGCCATCTTTAAGCTCTATCGTGTCCTGGAAGATGGCCGCCGGGTCGGCCCGCAAGATGCCCACTTTGGCCAGAAAGTCTTCCGGGTTGCGTAGTCGAGGCAGGGCATAGGCCATCACCTGTTGGCTATTTCGGGTCTCGAGAATGTGACTTGGAATGCCCCACATAGCCGCGAACTTTTGATTGAAGTTGATGATTTGATTGCCGCCGACAACCAGAATACCGTCGCCGGTGGATTCGAGCGTGGCCTGGAGCACGGAGAGTGAGCGCTCCAGTGCGGCTTCAGCCAGCTTGCGCTCGGTGATGTCCAGCATCACGCCTTGCACGATCTGCAATTGGTCGAATCCATCATTGGCCACCACTCCTTCATCATGAATCCAGACGGCGCGGCCATCACGGGCCAGCAGGCGGTATTCAAGCGGGGAGAACTCGCCGCTGTGCGCGGTCCTGTCCAGCTCCGCCAGCACTCGCTCACGATCGTCGGGGTGAAGCCGTTGCATCCAGAAATCCGGTTGAGCCAGCCACTCGTCTGCCGAGAATCCCAGCATCCTTTCCACTTGCGGGCTGATGTAGGTTTCGGTGTACGGCCGGTCGAGGGCGGCGGCGTAAATGATGGCCGGAACTTGATTCACCAGTGTCCGGTACTTGGCCTCTGCCAGCCGCAGGGCCGCCTCCATTTGCTTGCGTTCCTGTAGTTCGCGTTGAACATCGTCGAGCAGGCGGGCTTTGGCAATCGCCAGGGCAATCTGCCCGGCGGCCTGCTCACAGCGGGCGATCTCGTCCGGGGTGAAGTGGTGCGGCTGGTTGAAGGCGATCAGTGCCGCCCCCAGTTTTTGGCCGTCGGCGATCAGCGGCAGGCCCAGCACCGAGCGGGCCGGGTACTGCGCGGCGATGCGCGGGCTGAGATAAGGGCTGTTGAAAACGTCGTCGGCGACCAGGGCGTGACCGGCGCGCAGGACCGAGGCCGTCATCGTCAACTCGCCGTCGGCGGCGCGTGCTGTGTAATAGTTCTCGCGTAGTTCGCCGGAGGCGGCAGTGGGGACGGGCAGTTGCCGGGCCTCATCCCACATCGTCAGGTAACAGCCGTCAGCGTGGATCAGCTCGCCCAGCCGGTCGGCCAGAGTTTGTATGAGAGTTTGAAAATCGAGGGCGCCGACGGCGGCCTGGGTGATGTCGTTGAGCCGCGCCAGGTAGAAGGCGTGTTGGCTCAGAGCTTCTTCGGCCTGCCTGTGTTCGCTGATGTCTTTGATGATGGAGATGAAATACTTGGGCGCGCCCGACGGCTCGCGCATGAGGGCGACGGTCAGGCCGATCCAGACGTGGGAGCCGTCTTTGTGGATGTAACGCTTCTCCAGGGCATACGTCTGCATTTCCCCGGCCAGAATCCGGCGGACGTGATCGAGATCAGTTTCAAGGTCGTCGGGGTGGGTGATGTCTTGAAACGTGAGTTGCAGTAGCTCCTCGCGGCTGTAACCGACGATGTCGCACAACGCCTGGTTGACTCTCAGCCAGCGCCCATCCGGGCTGACATTGGCAACGCCTACCGCCGCCTGCTCGAAGGTGGCCCGGAAACGCTCTTCGCTCTCGCGCAGAGCTTCCTCGGCCAGCTTGCGTTCGGTGATGTCACGCGCCATGCCGCGCACAATCGGCTCGTTGACGCCTTCGGTGCGCAGAGAATTATCGTATTCCCACACGCGCCTTTCGCCAGCTTTGGTTTGCACCACCATTTCTCCGCTCACAACGCCCCTCTTTCGCATTCTTCTCAGATAAAGCTCAAACTCGCTCAAAGCCTCGGGCGCCAAAACGTCACGGATATTCATCCTGAGCAACTCGTCGAGGCTGTAACCCAGGAGCCGCGCCGCCGCCGAGTTGGCCGACCGGATAAAACCTTGCAGGTCGTGAGTGCAAATCAAGTCTTGACTGTGTTCCACCAGATCGCGATAACGGTCTTCGCTGTCGCGCAACGCCGCCTCCGCTTGCCTGCGTTCGGTGATGTCGTTCGCCATGACCAACCGGGCCGGCCGGCCGTCGAACCGCATTTCGTGCGAGGTGATTTCCACGTCAATGAGGCGGCCATCTTTGGTGCGATGCCGCCAGTGGCCGCTTCGCTCAAGTTTCTGCGGCGGTTGGGCCAGGTTGTCGAGCAGGGCGGGCAGGTCTTCGGGTGGGCGGATGTCTTTGATGATCATGGCCAGAAACTCCTCTCGCGAATAGCCATAGTGGTGAATAGCGGCGTCGTTGACGGTGAGGAAGGACAGTGTTTCAAGGTCGTAGACCCACATCGGGTGCGGGTTGCTGTCGAACAGCAAACGGTAACGCGCTTCCGAGTCGCGCAGAACTTGCTCGGCCTGTTTGCGGCCGGTGATGTCGCGGAAGTTGACGGCGATCGCGTTCACTTCAGGCTCGGCCAGGTGGTTGCTCGCCGTTGCCTCCAGCCAGCGCCACGAGCCGTCTTTGTGCCGGAAGCGAAACTGGCTGGCCACGGTTGCGCCCGGCGTTTGGGTCAATTGGGCGAACAGGGCGGCGCTGGGCGGCAGATCGTCCGGATGGATTAACTCAAAGGCGTTCTGTCCAACGAATTCGTCATGGGTGTAGCCAAGTATTCGGGTGGTGGCCGGGCTGGTGTAGAGCACCGCACCGTCGGCGGCCACCAAAGAGACCGCGTCGGCGCTGTGCTCGACCAGGGCGCGGTAATGCGCTTCGCCCGCGCGGGGCGCGGCGTTGGTTCGTTGAACGTTGATGCTGTCAGCCATGAATAACCTTGTTGAGCAAGCTACATTGCCAGGGCCGAAGCGATGTAGTCGGTCATGATCATCGCCAGGCGCAAGGTGGAAGGTGTCGGCTTCCGGGACATGGAAGACCCGGCTTGCAGTGGGCAACGGAAGTGCAAGAGGCCTAACACATCCCCTTGAAACGTGGCGAAGGGCAGGCACAGATAGCGTTGCGACTGATCTGGCTGATGAGCCTCGCCCCGGCTAATATGTTCACAGGCACAACCGGGGCGGCTGTTTGTGTGAGCGTAACCCCTTCTCAGCGCCCAGCACTCGTAGGCTGAGAACGCGCCGTCGCCGGTGGTGGCCGGGAACCCGCCCCACGAGGCGGCCAATTCAAAAAAGCCATCGTCGGCGCGGCGCATGTAGAGCGCGCCTGGCACGGTTGGGAATAACTGCCGGGCAAAATGTGCGATGATGGCCCCTGCTTCACCGGAGCTACGGCAGGCCCGGAGTTCGCCGCTCATATCTTTGAGTAGGGCTGTTTCGCAGTCGTGTTGCTCATTTTCTGGGAACATGGCTTTCTCACTTTGCTCCTGCCCGGAGAATAGGCGCTCTACCAGAGTCAGCAGTTGAGCGCCAAGCTCCGATTTGGCAATGAAACCGTCGGCGCAGGCCGCGAGGGCGGCGGCGCGATACTCCGGGTTGTCGTACAGCGTGGTGATGATGATGCGCGGCGAGTTGGGGCGGGCTTTGAGGCAACGCGCCGCTTCCAGGCCGTTCAGGCCCGGCATACGCAAGTCAATCAGGGCCAGGTCGGGGCGCAGAGCGGCCACGAGCGCCAGAGCCTCGCCGCCGGAGTGCGCCTCGCCCACAATTTCGAGCCAGTGTTGCCCGACCAGAAACTGTTTGATAGACTCCAAAAATTCGCGGCTGTCGTCAACCAGTAGGGTGCGAATAGGTTTCATGGGGTTAAGATACGCCTGAACGGACAATGGCGGAATCAGGGGAAACCCGAAGCGGGCGCGGGGAAAGACTTAAATGTGGAGCAAATTGCCAATTTGCTCCACGCTCGGCTCAGTCGGATGGAGGGGCAAAGAGGCGATCTATCAGCGGCATCAACTGCACGGCGAGTTCGGCTTTGGCGATGAAGCCGTCAGCTTTGGCGTCGGTTGCGGCGCGGCGATATTCGGCCTGGTCGTGCAGAGTGAGGATGACGACGCGAGGCGGCTGAACCGAGGCTTTGAGGCGGCGGGTCGCCTCCAGACCGTTGAGTCCGGGCAGGCGCAAATCCATCAGCACCAGATCAGGTTGAAGGCGCGAGACAAGTTCCAGCGCTTCGCAGGCCGAGTGCGCTTGCCCGACGATGTCAACCCGGCTTTGCGCGGCGAGAAACCTGGCGGCTGACTTTAGAAATTCGGGGCTATCGTCCACCAGCAGAGTGCGAATTGGCTTCATGTTCAAGCGCACTTTATGCTAAAACAAGCCGGGGCGTTATCGGGGAAACCCTGATAGACCGACGCGGTCTTGAAGACCGCGTCGGTCTGGCCTTACCTTTGGTTCTGCAGGGGGAGCTTCCCAGAAGAATAGGGAGCGACTTAGAACCAAAGGGTGTGGGCGGATTAGACCGGCTAAACTGAGCGCTACTTATCCGACGTGATCAGCCCAATTCGAATCGCGTAACGCACCAGTCCGGCCACGTCGTGAATGTTCAGGCGCTCCATGAGTTGGGCGCGGTGCGTTTCGACGGTCTTGACGCTGATGTTGAGTGTTTGGGCGATGGCCTGGGTTGTGTTGCCTTCGGCGATGAGTTGCAGGATTTCGCGCTGGCGCGGGGTGAGGCGAACCTGGCCGCCCGGCTCCTCGCCGGCTTCGCCGGGTTGGCCGCCAACGCGTTGGATGTAGTCGTCTACCACGCGCCGGGACACGGCCGGGCTGAGGTACATCTCGCCGCGAGCCACGGCCCGCACGGCGATCTCCAACTCGGACAGGTTGGCATCTTTCAACAGATAACCGCTGGCGCCGCTGTGCAGAGCCTGCCACACGTATTCTTCGTTGGTGTGCATGGAGAGAATGATCAGCCTCACGTCGGGAAAATCTTTTTTCAAATGGGCGGCGGCCTCCAGGCCGTTCAGCCCCGGCATGGCAATGTCCATCAGAACCAGATCGGGCTTGTGTTGCTCGATCAGGCGCAAGGCTTCGCGGCCATCGCCGGCCTCGGCCACCACTTCCACGTCGGGCATGTTCTGCAGCAGCGCCCGAATCCCGGCGCGCACCAGGGCGTGGTCGTCGGCGAGGAGGATGCGGATGGGAGTGGTCATAGTGAAGCGAGAACCAGGGAACCTGGCGGATTAGACGGGCGACCTCATCTCAATGCTCATCTTACGGCAACGGAAAGCTAATCTTTATCTCAGTCCCTTCGCCCGGCACGGAGTCGATCTCAATCTTACCGCCGATGAGCAAAACGCGCTCTTCCATGCCCAGCAGGCCAAAACTGCCGCCGCGAGCGGCGCGCGCCCGCGCCGCCCGCGCCTCAAACCCCGTTCCATCGTCGCGGATGGTGAGGCGCAATTCATCACCGCTTTGCCGCAAGTCCACCCACACTTGCCCGGCTTGAGCATGGCGGGCCACGTTGGTCAACGCTTCCTGCGTCACCCGAAAGCAGACGGTTTCAATTTCAGGCGGCGGGCGGCCCGTGGCCGGGTCGGCCATGAAGTGGACGGCGGTTCCGGTTCGTTGTGTGTAACGATCCAAATGCCAGCGCAGGGCCGGAACGAGGCCCAGGTCGTCGAGCAGAGAAGGCCGCAACTCCACCGACAGATTGCGCACTTGTTGCAGAGCGTGTTCGACGATGTCAATGCTCTCTTGAATCTGCGGTTCAAGCCCGGCGGCGGGCGCGCGCTCCAAAGATTGCAAACTAAGTTTCAGGGCGGTGAGCGCCTGGCCGAGTTCGTCGTGCAGTTCGCGGGCGATGCGGCGGCGCTCGGCTTCCTGCGCCTCCAGCAGTTGCTTGGAAAGGGCTTGCAGACGTTCGCGGCTCTCGCGTAACTCGTCGAACAGGCGCACATTCTGGATTGCCGTCGCAATCTGGGTCGCTACCGTTTCCAGCACGTTTTGATCCGCGCTCGTGTAAGCATTGAGCCGGGCTGTTTCAATATTGATCACGCCGATGACTTTGTTGCTTACCCGAAGCGGCACACACAACTCTGAGCGGATGTCGTCGCGCATTGAATAGTAATGAGGCTCCTGCCGCACGTCGCCCACGCAAATGCTTTGCCCGGTTTGCGCCACCCAGCCGGTGATGCCCCAGCCGGGCCGAATCTGATGGGACTCAATATAAACCCGGTCGGCTTCAACATAAGCCGGGCCTAGCCCTTTGTCGCTGACGGCAAACGGCAGAAGCCGGCCCGTTGCCTCTTCAATCAACAGCGCCGCGCCGTATTCATAATCGAGCACCTCTTCAAGCACCCGGATGACTTCCTGCGCCAGCGCCTCAGGTGAGAGCAGTTTCTGCAACTGCCGGCCCGCCCGGTGAATGGCGGTTAGCTCTTTGAGGCGGCGCTGGATTTGCTCGTGCAGACGAGCCTGCTCCTCTTCGGCCTGCTTGCGCTCGGTGATGTCTTCGCCGATGCTGGCTGTGCCGATGACGTTGCCCGCTGTGTCGCGCAACATGGTGTTGTTCCACAAGATGTCTCGTTGCTCACCGCTCTTAGTGAGAATGGGGTTTTCGTAGTGGGCCGATACGCCGCCAGCGGACAGGGCGGCGACGAAGGTCTGGCGGACCTCGCCACGCTCGCCCGGCACAAACATGGCGAACCAATCCTGGCCCAACGCCTCAGCGCGTTGCCAGCCCGTGAGCGTGAGCAGATAATCGTTGCAGAATGTGACCCGGCCTTCCAAATCCAGCATGACGGCGATCAATTGCAAATCGGCCAGCATTTCGCGGAAGCGCCGCTCGCTTTCGCGGAGCGCGGCCTCGGCCTGCTTGCGGTCGGTGATGTCCAGCAAAGTCGTCAGGCGATGTGGCACACTGTCGAGCGAAATTGTATCCGCTGAAAGCAGAATATGGCGAAGACTGCCGTCGCGAACTCGCACAGCGACCTCGGCATTACGCAACGAGCCTTCAGTGCGCTGGATAAGTTCGATTATTTTCTGGCGCTCCTCCAGGCTGACGATCTGCAAATCCACAACGCTCTTCCCAAGAATCTCCTCCGGGGAATAGCCGAGGAAATCTGCATACGCCTGATTGATATCCACATTCTTGCCGTCGAGCGTGGCTAGGACGAGCATCGCCGGGTTGGAATGAAACGCTTTGGAGAATCTCTCCTCGCTCTCCCGCAGTGCGGCCTCGGCCTGTTTGCGTTCGGTGATGTCCTGAAAGAAGATGGCGAGGCCGTCTTTGGAAGGGTAGATACGATTCTCGAACCAGCGGTCGTAGGGCGGGTAATATTCTTCGAGGTGGACGGGCGTTTGTGTCTCGACGGCCTTGTAGTAAGCCTTGTAAAAGGGCTGGCCGATGCCCTCCGGGAACTCAGTCCAAATATGTTTGCCGATCATGTCCTCGGGCCGCCGGTTGAAAATCTGCCCGGCCTTGTGGTTCATGTAGGTGTAGCGCCAGTCGGCGTCCAGCGCCACAAAGGCGTCACCCATGTTTTCAAGGATGTTGGTGATGCGGGCGTGCTCCTCTTCGGCTCGCTGGGCCTGGTCGCGCTCGGCCACCGTCTGCGCCATTTCCTCCATCGCCCGGCGCAGTTCCAATTCGGTGATGGCCGTCCGGCGCAAAGCTCGCAGAGCCGCCAACTGCTCCGATGTTAGTTCGCGCGGCACGCGGTCAATCACGCAGAGCGTGCCTAAAGCGTGGCCGTCGCGAGTGACGAGAGGCGCGCCGGCATAAAAGCGAATGTGCGGCTCGGCGGTGACGAGCGGGTTGGCGGCGAAACGCTCATCGGCCAGCGCGTCGGGCACGACCATCACGTCGTCGGGGCGCAAAATGGCGTGGGCGCAAAAGGCAACGTCCCGCGAGGTCTCCGGCGTGGCGAGGCCCACCTTTGACTTGAACCACTGGCGGTTCTCGTCTATAAGGGTGACAAGGGCAATGGGCGTTTCGCAAATTTTGGCGGCCAGCAGGGTGAGGTCGTCGAAGGCCTCTTCGGGCGGGGTGTCGAGAAGGTTGTACCGGCGCAGAGCGGCCAGCCGTTCCGGTTCGTTTGCAGGTAGCGGCGCTTTCATGAGGGCATCCTTTCCTGGTTAGCGATCTTCCAACCCCTCAACTTCATCATAGCAGAATTTTGTTTCAGGGTTACGCCAAAGTTACCGCGACGGTTAATCATTCGTAACTTTGGCCGGAACTGGCGGTGAACCGGGTCTCCTAAAGTGAGAGCAACTCACTCAGGAGGCCCGTTATGTTTCGGAAACTTTTTTTGCTCTCATTGCTATTGACGACTCTGGTCAGCGCGGTTGCGGTTGATGAGACCCAGCCGGTCGAGCTGACGATGAAGGCCATGCGCCCGCGCCGGATCGCGACTCCGGTTTCACTGGTGGAAGCCGCCACTCAAACAGTGGCGTTTGCCCCGGCTATGCCCGTTGGCAGTGAACCGCCCAACGTCGTCTTCGCCGCCTCGCCGGAGCCAACTGCCATCCGCCTGCCCATCATCGAATATCACTATTCCTACTTTAGCATGGGCAAGGGTGTGTCCATGAAGCCGGAGTGGTTTGACGATCAACTGCGCTGGCTGTCCGAGAACAACTTTACGACGCTCACTGCCGAACAGCTTGCGACTTTTGTCGAAGGGACGTTTGCGCCGCCTCAACGCTCCGTCGTTTTGACGTTTGATGTCGGCGGCTCGAAGTTCGACGACTATGAGAACGTCATCATCCCGGCTTTGCGGCAGTATGGCTTTCACGCCATCTTCTTCGTGCTGGCCAGCCGGACGCTGGACGAGTGCGACGGCGAGAACGCCTGCTGGCCGAGGCTGGCCGAGTGGCAAAAGGAAGGCGTGATCTCGGTTGGCTCGCACAGTTGGTCGCACATTGATTACACCACCATGTCACCGGAGCAGATCGCCATGGACGCGGGCCGCTCGAAGAAACTGATTGAGAAGAAGATCGGCCAACCGGCGTTGGGCATTTGCTATCCGTTCGACTCGCCCAACCCCGCCGCCTTCTCTATCCTTGAAACGTTGGGCTACAAATTTGCCGTCGGCGGCCACACTCGCCATGACCGGAGCGTGGCGCTCGGCGACCCCGAACCTTACAACCTGCCGCGCTACTATCCGTATTCCGGCGATGACTTTTACCCCATCATCGGCGTCACGGGCGGGTTGACGTTTGAGGAGATGGTGTTGGGGGCGATCAAGTAGGACAACGGATTTAACGAATTCAACGGATTTGATCCGTTGAATTCGGCAGACCCGTTGTTGCCAAGAGGTCATCATGTTCCAAAAAGCCGTTCTATTCACCCTGGCCTTTCTATCCATTCTCGGCCTGGCAATGGTGGATGCCACTCGCGACGACATCAACCTGAGCGCCCTGATGCCAACCGGCGTGGCCGAGCACCGCAACCAAACCGCCACTCTCACCCCAGACCGACTCCCCAGCGCGCCTCACGGACGCACCCTCTGGCTCAACCCGCAGAAGACTCGCCTGGCCGCCCTGGCGCATGGCACACTGCTGGTCTGGGACACCGACACGGGCGAACTGGTCGCCGACTACCAAACAGACACGATCTCCGCTCTCGCCTTCAGCCCCGACGGCAAGTTCATCGTGAGCACCAGCGTGGAGGGGGCGGTGAGGGTTTGGGCGGTGCCGTAAGACAGTGAACAGTGATCAGTAAACAGTGAAAAGTGCGCTAACAACTGGCTACTAATCACTGTTCACTGACCACTGACCACCGGCCACTACCTACTTGCCCTCCAGACTCACCATGTCTATAATCCCCCACATGCCGCCCAAAATTTTGCTGGCCGACGACAACCCGAACATCCTCTCCTTCGTCCAGCCGGCGCTGGAGCGCGAGGGTTACACGGTCGTCACCGCCGCCGACGGGGCTGAGGCGCTATACAAGTGGGAGACTGAGCATCCGGCCCTGCTCATCCTCGACATCGAAATGCCCGACCCGAACGGCCTGGCCGTCTGCCGCAAAATCCGTGACGCGGGCGACACCGTGCCCATCATCTTCCTCACCGTGCGCGACAGCGTGAGCGACCTTGAGTTCGGCTTCTCGCTCGGCGCGAGCGACTACATGCCCAAGCCGTTCGACATTCGCGAACTGCTGGCGCGGGTGAAGGCGCGACTGCCAAGAGCCGTGCAGGAGTTCGACAACTACCTGCGGGTGGATACTTTGCGCCGGGTCGTGAGCGTCAAGCGTGACTCTGGCTGGGAGGCCGCCGACCTCACCCCGCGCGAATTTGACCTGCTCAACTACCTTGTCACCAACGCCGGTCGCCCCCTCAGCCGCACGGCGCTCCTCGAAGCTGTCTTCGACATCCCCGGCGACAGCGACATTGAAACCAAGACTCTCGAAAAGCACATCTGGGCCTTGCGCCAAAAGATTGAGCCGAATCCGAAAGAGCCGCGCTATCTTGTGAACGTGCGCGGGGTGGGGTACAAGTTTGATGTGAGTTGACGACAAATGACAGACGACGGACGAAGGTCCTTCGTCCGTTGTCTGTCGTCTCCTTTATGCCTGACGTTATCTTCTACTTCGGCCCTCTCGAATTCATTGCCATTGTTCTGGCCCTCATCGGCCTCACAACGGCGATCATCCTTTTTCGCCAGCGGCAATCGTTGACTCGCCAGCGCCGCCGCCTGCTCGACGGCTTCCCTTACCCGGCCTTGCTCTTTCAGCGCAACCACCTCGCCGCCCACAACACCGCCGCCGAAGCCTGGCGTGAGAATCTCGACGCCATCGCCCTCGTCGCCGACTCGCTTCACAACGGGCAGAACATCGTCCGCAACATCCCGGCGGTGGAAGGCCAATCATTTCAAGCGCGGGCCATCCGACTCTCCAAAACTGAAACGCTGGTTCTGCTCGAAGACATGGCCGCCGCCCAGCGCCAGCAAGCCTTCTATCGCAACTTCATCCAGAACGTCAGCCACGAACTCAAGACGCCGCTCACCGTCATCCAGGGCCACGCCGCAAAAATTGGCGACGCGCCCGACGACCGCGAAGGTTTCCTGGCCTCGCGCCGCATCATCGCCGACGAAGCCAAGCGCCTCACCCAACTCGTAGACAACCTGCTCACCCTCTCTCGCCTCGAGTCGCCCTCGTTCACCATTGATCGCGCCCCGCTCAACTTCGGCGGCCTGCTCGAAGAAGCCATCCTGCAAATTTCCGATCTGGCCGAAGAGCGGCGGCTGGCTCTCAGCCTCAACCTTGCGCCCGGCTTGCCGCGCCTCGAAGGCGACCGCGCCCGCCTCAAACAAGTGATCCTCAACCTGCTCGACAACGCCCTCAAATACACGCCGCCCGACGGCGAGATTATTGTTACCGTTCGTAAGGGCGAGTCCGAGACTCGCCCCTACATCGAATGCTCGGTGCAGGACACCGGCGAAGGCATCCCGCCCGACGACCTGCCCCACATCTTCGACAAGCTCTATCGCGCTCGCCGCGTCAAAGGCCGCCCGGTCGAAGGCTCCGGCCTCGGCCTGACCATCGCTCAGCAAATCATCCGCGCTCACGGCGGCGACATCACCGTGCATTCCGAACTCGGCAAAGGCTCAACCTTCACCTTTACCCTGCCCTATGCCTGAAAAGAAATTCTTCACCGCAAAGACGCAAAGGGCGCAAAGTTCTTTCTGGATTTTTTCTTCGCGAGCTTCGCGCCTTCGCGGTTTTATCTTCATATTGATATTGACAACCCTGGCCTGCACGATGGGCATTGCCCCGCGCTCGGTGCTTGACCCGACCCCCACCCCGCCTCCTACGGTTCAGCCGGCGGCAACGGGGGTTGCGTCCGCTACCCCCACAGTGACGACCCCCACTTCCACCCAAACTCCCACGCTTCCAACTTCTACGAGTCCGCCTCTCTCACCGACTCCCATCGGCAACTCCGGCCAACTCGTCTATCACTCCTCAACCACGCCTGGCCAGGAAGACATCTATCTTTTTGGATTTGGCGACGTTCAGCCCATCAACCTGACCAACGCCGAAGGCGCAGACATCACCCCACGCTTCTCGCCCGACGGCAGTCGCATCGTCTTCGTCTCCAACCGCGACGGCGACCGCGACATTTACATCATGAACACCGACGGCTCGAACGTCTTCAACATCACCAACAACGGCGTTGAGGACGAAGCCCCGGCCTGGAGTCCGGACGGGCAGAACATTGCCTTCGCCTCGAACCGCGACGGCAACTATGAAATCTATAGCATGGAACCGGATGGCACGAACGTAGTTCGCCTGACAAACGATCGCGGCTTCGACCTCTTCCCCAAGTATTCGCCTGACGGCTCGCAAATTGTTTTCTCCTCCAATCGCGAGAAGAACTACGAGGTTTATGTGATGCGCACTGACGGCGCTCAACTGCAACGCCTGACGAACGACCCCGGCAACGACACTTACCCGACCTGGAGTCCTGGCGGCGCAGAAATTGTGTTCGCTTCGGATCGAAACGGCAACTTTGACTTGTACCGCCTGGTGCTGGGCACGGCTGCCGTGCAAAACCTCACCGGCAACCTGGCCGTGGACGCTTCACCCGAATACTCGCCCGACGGCAAGCTCGTCCTTTTCGACTCGAACCGCGAGGGCGATTACGAGCTATACTTGCTCGACCTTGAAACCCTGGCCGTCACTCGCGTGACCGACAACACCGCCTTCGACGCCGACCCAAGCTGGAAGCCATAAATGAACGCCGACGAAGCCAAGATCAACCGCACGTTGGAACTGATTCTGCTTGCCGCCATTGTCCTTCTCTTCGTGGCACATATTGGAATCAACCTGTATCACATCACGGCCAAACTCCCGGCGGAGGCGCGCGTGCCGTGGCCGGTGCTGACCGTCATTTTCTCGTCGTTTGTGCTGGCCCATGCCATTTACATGCTTGGCTGGCGGCCCGCTTTGATCTTCTATGTGTTGACAATAGCCGTTGCCTTTGCCTTTGAATATGTCGGCCAGCGCACCGGCCTGATCTTTGGCCGCTATTACTACACGGATGTTCTAGGCTACAGATTGCTAGGCGTGGTTCCGGCTGTCATTCCCCTGGGCTACTTTATGGTGTTATACCCCAGCCACCTGATCGCTAATCTGGTCATCCAGGGGACTCCGTTCAGCCGACGGCAGGCGATAGTATGGCTGTTGTTGAGCGCCCTGTTGACGGCGATGGTGATCACGGCCTGGGATTTGACGATGGACCCGGCTCTGGTGAATGAGCTAAAAGCCTGGGTATGGCTGGATGGCGGCCCGTATTTCGGCGTTCCTTTCCAAAATTACGTTGGCTGGCTGGTCACCACCTTTACCATTTCTGCTCTGTACCGGCTGATTGAGCAAAGGCTCACATTCAAGCCGCTGGGCCGGATCAGAAAGTGGATTATCCTTCTGCCCTTGATTGGCTTTGGGATGCTGGCTTTAAGCTCGGTTGCGCTCGGTTATCCTGAAACCACCCGTGTCATCGCGCCGTTTGCTATGGGGACGCCGCTGATTGCGGCCATACTCCGGCTCTACCAACCGCCAACATCCGATGGACCTTAGTCGCCTCCCTAAAATAATAGCCCGGTCGAGTGCATCATCTTCGCGGAAGCGACACGAGTGTTGGTTTAGACTCAAGCACATGAGAAAAATTACAGATTCCAAAATAGTGACATGAATCAGTTGACAGCGGCATGAAGAGAGTCGTATGATGCAAGTGAAAATAAAATCGCTTGCAAGGTTTACGATGTCAGCAGTTGTTCGGCGCACCAGTGGTCGGACGACATTAGGCTGGATAGAGTCGCTCACTTATAGGCTTGCCCCAATTTGCGGGCGAAGAGCGCATGGCCCTGTAGTGGGCATCTCTGCACCATCTTCAACAGCCTGAACGAGCGCCATCCAACACAATGTCGGACGGGTGTTGCAAGGCTGGATAGGATATCGTAAACAAAGGACGACGGGCCTGAGTAGTGCAGGCCCGTCGCTTTTTAACACCTGGCAGGCGGGCGTTTCAAGTTAGATGTTTCTTGTTGGGCGGCCAATCGGCTTTCTACTGAAGGAGGTGCTATTTATATGAGTTCAACCCGCATGTCACGGTTAGAAGCGGCGATCCGAGTCGTCCTTGAGTTCAATGAGGCCTTCAACCGTCATGATGTCGCAGGTATGATGCAACTTATGAGCGACGATTGCGTCTTCGAAAACACTGATCCGGCCCCCGACGGCGCTGTGTACTCGGGGAAGGAAGCAGTCACTCAGTTTTGGCGGGACTTCTTCCGTGAGTCGCCCCATGCCCACATCGAAATCGAGGAGATTTTTGGCTTTGGCATTCGGTGCATTATGCGCTGGAGATACGACTGGGTAGATGTGGCAGGAAAAAAGGGGCATGTCCGAGGAGTTGATATATTCCAGGTGAAGAACGGTTCCATCTGCGAAAAATTGTCCTACGTCAAGGGATAGTTGCGATTGGACAACACTTGCCTGGTTATTAGACTTGGGGTAACTTCCGGGGATTGATTGGCCGTCATCCTTTATATTCCCTCACGCTTCGCATGTCGCGGCTCACCATGTTCAGCGCGCCACGTTCGGCCATTGTTTTGATCTTCGCCTCGTCGAGAGTCAATAGCTCGCCCTTCCGGTAGAGCAGGTTGCCGTCCACAAACACGTGATCCACGTCGGCGGCTTTGGCCGAGTGCACCACGTTGGCGACAAGGTTGTGACGGGGAAGAAGGTGGGGCTTATCCATATCAATCAAGGTGAGGTCGGCGGCCAGGCCGGGCGCAATCACGCCCGAGTTGGCGAAGCCCATAGCTCGCGCGCCGTTCTGCGAAGCCATGCGCAAGGCTGTGTCGCCCGGCACGGCCTCAGGGTTGCGCTGATCATATTTTTGCAGGATGACGGTCTGGCGGATGGCGGCCAGCATGTCCATGTCGGCGTTGGAGGCCGGGCCGTCGGTGCCGATGGCGACGTTGACGTTGTGTTTGGCAAAGCGCGAGAGATCGTTGGCCGGCATCGCCAGCTTCATGTAGGTGATCGGGGTGTGGGCAACCGTCACTGAATGGGAGGCCATGATCTGCAAATCATCGTCGCTCACGCGCAAACAGTGGGCGGCGATGCAAGGGTTATCGAGGATGCCGAGCGACTCTAAGTGGGCAACCGGAGTCTTGCCGTGCGCCTTGAGCGAGTTGTCCACTTGCTCCTGCGACTCGGCCACGTGCAGGTGAACGGTCAGGCCGCGCTCGGCGGCCAGACCGGCCACCCGGCGCAAAAAGTGGGGCGGGCAAAGGTAGGGCGAGTGGGGGCCGAGCAGGAGTCGCAGTCGGCCATCGGCTTGCGTTCGCGCTTGCCAGCGATCAATGAACGCCAGTGCGCCGTCCAAATTCGCGCCCACTTCCTTATCGTCGCCAATGCCGAACACGCACCAGGTCAGCCCGGCCTTCAGGCCCGACTGCTCGACCACCTCGGCCACCCGATCCATATAAAAGTAGTGATCGTTGAAGCCGACGACTCCGCCGCGAATCATTTCGCAAGCCGCCAGGGCCGCGCCCCAGTACACATCGTCGGGCGTCAGCGCCGCCTCGGCCACCCAGATTTTCTCGTTGAGCCAGCGCTCGAAGGGCAGGTCTTCGGCCCAGCCGCGTTCGTAAGTCATGGCCGCGTGGCAGTGGGCGTTAAAGAAGCCGGGCAGGGCGAGGTGGTTGTAGCCGTCAATGACTTCGTCCGGTTTGAAGTCGGGAGGCGCCTCGCCCACCGCAACGATGATCTTGCCGTCAATGGCAATGTTGCTGTTTCGCAGAATCGTTCCGGCGTCGTCGAGGGTGAGAATGTCGAGGTTTTTGAGGAGGGTCTTTGCCATGCGGCGGATTATATATCAGTCAACAACCCGGCGGCTTTGCCTACCACCTGCCGGATGCGCTGGGGAGTGTGAGACAATTGGCGAATGCGGGCGGCGTTGTGACCCTGACACGGAGTTATGAGCCGTTCGGTAGCGCCCAACAAAAACATGGCTTGCCTAATTTCAACCGGGCAAACCGTGCTTTTTGAGTCGTGAGGGCTCTCCCAAATTTAACGTGAAAAAGTGGCTCTTCCGGGTTTAACGGGATTTTTTAACGCAAAGCCGCAAAGTTGCCAGGGCGCAAAGAAAAACCAGTTTATTTCTTAGCGGCTTTGCGCCTTAGCGCCTTTGTGTTAAGGGTTTTCACACTCAATCTGGTAGAGCCAAAAAAGTTTTGGGACGCAGATGAACACTGATTTTCGCTGATAAAAAACAAAATCTGCGTTCATCCGCGTGAATCCGCGTCCCATTCCCGTTAAAGTCGGGAGACCCGTCGTGAGATAGCACGGATTAGCAGAATGAACTGATCAGAATCCGAACATTCTGCCAATCCGTGCTCTTCAAACTCTGTAACAGCTGCTCAAAGAAAAGCGGTGCAAGGCCAACCTTGCGTGGAGTGCGGTAAACAGCAGATACCATGTTTGCCGATCACAAAGAGGCTCTTGTTGTAGAATACTATAAGACTGGGGAAATTGATACAACGCGCATGAAGAGTGTAGATGCTGTTCAATCACACTGCCCTGATTGCTCTTATCGGCAAGGAGGGCGGCTCAGTCAATTTTCAAAATTTATGAAACAGTTGCTCTTTGGAAAAACAAAATGAATCCTGACATAGCTCGTAGCCAACAAGAGATTTGCAGAAAACATGGTGCTATCTATGAACCGGTATTAATCAATTCGAAGATAGGCATAACTGAGAATACGAAAGAGCACGTTTACCCGCTAAATGGCTTGCGTATTCGCTCCGAGGGCGATACATCTGGTTGGTATATTTGGGCGGGGCAGGGAGAGCCTTCTGATGATCCAAGTTTCTTTAAGCCGTTGCACATTGCTCACCTTGAGACATGGTATCCAGAAGTTGTTCCATACCTTGGACTGCCACCTGGTTGGCGGTTTCTACTTGCACAAAATTACGAAGATGTATGGTTCGATTCCAAACTACTTGAACCACAAAATGAATAACCCGGATCTGCGGATAGGGCATCTAGCTGAAAATCACTGATCAGCCTACGAAAATAGGTGAATAGTGCGCTTCAGTCTTGCGCCCAACAGGTGAAAACCGGTTTTGTATATAAAGCCGAGTTTGCTGAGCGAAAAGCATTTTTTAGGTTCTTATCCGTGGATTCGGGGGACTCACTTGACCGCCTGATTGCCGAATTCGCCTTCACCAACCAATAACTTCGGCGCGGCCAGCGTGGGCACAAACAATCGCGGGCACTTCATCGGCTTCACCAGCGCCTCAGGCGCCATCTCCTCATTTGTTCGCGGCGCTCTCAGCCCGGGCCAGCAGGACTGGAAGTACACAAACTATACCTACCCGGCCAGCGGCCCAGGCGCGGTGAGGCCGCACGCCGTCACCGGCCTCTCCACTGGCGAGAGCTATTCGTATGATGCGAATGGAAACATGACGACGCGCGTGGAAGGTGGCTCGACTTATACCCAAACCTTTGACGTTGAAAATCGGCTTGCGTCCGTCGTGGTTGGCACGCAGACCACGACGTTCGTGTATGATGCCGATGGCGCTTTGGTGAAGAAGGTCAAGCCGGATGGAACTTCGACGCTCTATCTTGGCAGCTACGAAGTTGAGTTGAGCGCGGGCGGGACGGTGACGAAGAAGACGACGTATTACCCTGCCGGCGGCGCGATGCGGGTGGACATCGTGGGCGGGACGAACACGGTGTATTACATGCTGAGTGACCATCTGGGGTCAGCCAGTGTTCTGCTGAAATCCGATGGGACGATTGAGGCGAATGGCGAGCAACGATATTACCCGTTTGGCGAGAGCCGCATCACAACAGCCGACCTGAAGACGGCGCATTTGTTCACCGGGCAGATTGACACCGGGCTGGGGATATACAGCTTTGGGGCGAGATTCTACTCGCAAAAGCTGGGGAGGTTCATTAGCGCGGATACGGTGGTGCCGGATTGGAAGAACCCACAAAGTTTGAACAGATACAGCTACGCGATCAATAATCCGTTGAAATTCATTGATCCTACTGGGCATAGTTATTGTGATAGCGAATATGCCTTTGAAGAAGATTGCGAAGAGGGTACTGACAATAGTAGTTATATTCCTAATCCCTTCGACGACTACGATCTCCAGTTGCTTGGGGAATATACATTTTCTGCTTATGTGTATGCGGATGAAAAAAGCGGTTATTTCTCCGGCTCGGGAACCGATATTCCAGGGATTCCAGATATGCAAGCAAAGGAAGATTTTCTTTTTGGGAGAGGCGGGGTGGTCATGCAGGGTACAGGGCTACTTGACTCAGGACAATATATTCATATTGATAACCCCAGCCAACTCTATTGGGCGGATAAAGAAAACTATAGAGTCGATTGGAGAAACGGTAATTATGTGCGTGAAGACGGGACAGTATCTGATGTTGACCATGTAGGCAATCCCGGAGATGCTATGTTCAAGCTCGGCCTGGCTCGAAACTTGACACCCTACTACTCAGTCGCAGGACCCAAAGAGTTAGAAAAAGGCACTTTAATTTACGCACCAGCTCTCGCTTCTCATACTCCTTATGATGGTGTTTTTGAAGTACAGGATCGGGGTGGAGCAATCAAAGGCCAGCGATTTGATCTGTTTGTTGGCGTGGGCTTTGCTAACTCAACAAGCTGGTTCCAGATCGCAGAGCGCAACAACGCAACAGTCTATCAGTTAATACCAAAATCGTCGGGCTGTGGGAAAGGCAGTTATTGCTGACCAGTTCCAATACAATTAGAAAGTTCATATTGGCAACTCCCCAGTTTATCAATTCGGACTCTGGATATGAAAAATACTTGCTTGCTCACGCTTGTCACCGTTTTAGTATTGTCTGCGGCTTGCGCCCCCTCAATCACTGTTGACGGACAACCTACTCATTTGACGGAAGCCTCAAATACTGCTACCCCGGTGCTAGCCGAGAAGACATTGCCTCCACAACCTACACGGACTCTCACTCCTACCTATGAACCTACCACTGTTAATCCGTGCATGGTCTCAAAAGTGCCTGATCTGGGCTCGATGTTTATTGTATTTGTTGCAAAATGGGATGGCGACCAGGAGATTTACACTGTGCGGGCAGATGGGGGCGAATTGACACAAATCACTTACAATAACATAGACGACGTTGCTCCTGTTTGGTCTCCAGATGGACAACGAATAGCTTTTGCCTCTGGAAGTTCCTGGGAAGCCTATCAACTGTACGTAATAAATTCGGATGGCTCAAATAGAAGTGTGCTGACTCCCAACTTGAAAACCCTACAAGAATTCAGTTGGTCTGATGATGGCGAAGAGATTGCTCTCATCGGATTGGATAATAATGAAACAAACGATCTGTACATTCTAAATATCGAAAAGCTCGTGCTAACGAATTTGACAAAGGGACTAGTATTTGGGCCTTCTCGCCCTGATTGGGCCTCAGATGGTCGAACCATCGCTTTTGATGCAGCGTTAGATAGCCAAGGTGTAGTCCGGCGAATATATACAATCGAACTTGATGGCTTGGGCTTGCGAGAGTTACCATCCCAGGGGTTTAGCGAAACCATTCCTCAATGGCATTTATCAGGCAAGGCAATCTTGTTTATATCGGTGCCTGGGCCAGGATTCAGCCCCGAACAGGTTTACGTGATGAGTCCAGGTGGAATTGAGCGAAAACAATTGACGAGCACCGATACCCTCAAAATAAAAGCCCTATGGTCACCGGATGGTCATGTGATTGCATATGGAGCAATTACTACCGATACACATCGAGAAATAACAGGTAATTCCATTCTTGTCATGAATGCTGATGGAGCTAATCAAAAGGTTATAGCAGAAGGAAAAGGCTTAGATGTGCGTGATTTTAGCTGGGCATCTGATAGTCAACATATTGCTTTTATCTCTAGTGACACTGATATTTCTAATTTGTATGTTGCGGACATTTGTACAAATACAGTAACTCTTGTAGTTAGGGATATTTCCAAATATATGCCGAGTTGGAAACCCTGACCGTCCAAAATAACGTCACGCTTTACCAGCATTCCTGCGACTACGACGAACTCGGCAACATCCTGCGAGTTAGCATCTGGCCCAACGCTTTTGTTGGCACAGCCACCAACTCTGGCACGTTCGGCGCGGCCAGCATTGGCACCAACAATCGCGGGCACTTCATCGGCTTCACCAGCGCCTCAGGCGCCATCTCTTCCTTCATTCGCGGCGCGCTCAGCCCGGGCCAGCAGGACTGGAAGTATACAAACTATACCTACAGCGACACGGCTCACAAGCACGCCGTCACTGGCCTCTCGACGGGCGAGAGCTACTCGTATGATGCCAATGGCAACATGACCACGCGCGTGGAAGGTGGGCAGACCCTTCAACTTCTCCTTCGACTTCGCTCAGGATATAGATCAGGGCAGATATTACACGCAGAATTTTGATGTGGAGAACCCTTCACCCGCCGCGCACACTCTCCACAAACTCCCCCACCTTCTCCGCCACCAACGCCGGCCTTTGTAGTGGCACGTCGTGAATGGAGTCGGCCAGCCACTCGATGCGAGCCTGGGGCAGGAGGCGCTCGGCCAGCACGGCCCCCTCGCGCTTGAAGCGCATAAAGTTCGCCGCTTGTTCGTCGCGCGGCTCTGGCGGGAGGCAAGGCAGGAACAGAGCCGGGCAGTGCACGCGCGGGTACAACCGCTCGGCGTCTTCTTCCCACATCGCCCGCACAATCTTCATGTGATTCTCAAAAGCCAGGTGCGGGCGGATGGTGTCGTCCGGCATTACCTCAAAGTTGCCGAGAATGATGTCCAGCAGTTCTTCGCTGTAAAGTTCGCCGCTGAAGGTTTTGACTCGCTCGCGGAATTCGGCCAGCGGCGTCCCGGCCAGCCTCGGCGGGGCCAGCCGCTGTTCGGCTTCGGGCCACGTCATGCGTTTGCCCAGGCTAAGGAAGCCGCCGTCCACCAGCGCCACGCCGCTCACCCCGTCCGGCCAGCGGGCGGCGTATTCGAGGGCCACGCTCGCGCCCCACGAGTGGCCCACGATCACCGGCCTGGAGAAACCTGAAACCTCAATCACGCCATGCAGGTCGGCGCAAATGGAGTCGAAGCCGTAATCGCCGCTGGCGGGCGCTTCGCTTTGGCCGTGACTGCGCTGATCCAGGGCGAGGACGCGAAAGCGCCCGGCTAAAATCGGCGCAACCCGATCCCAGATTTTGGCGTTGGAAGCCAGCCCGTGAACGAGAATTACAGCCTGCCCCGCGCCGGCCCAGTCGCGAGTGTGCAGGCGCAGGCCGTTCACTTTCAGAAAGTTATCAGTTGGAATCATGACGAAAGTTCCCTTGCCGTTTTGGTAGGGCGGAGTATACTTCAAACCTGCAAAAGACGGCTCAACTCTGTGTAGAATCGTTTCACCACGGAGAGCACAAAGCCCACAGAGTTTTCTCTGTGTTCTCGGTGAACTCTGTGGTAAAAATCATCAATAACATCTTATGCCCCTCTCTCCCGGCCAACTCCTCCACGACCGTTATCAAATTGATGCTTTTCTGGCCCAGGGCGGCATGGGCGCTGTGTACGACGCCCATGACGTAAGCTTGAACATTCGTTGCGCTATCAAAGAGAATCAACTGGGCGCTGAAGAATCGCAAAAGCAGTTTGAGCGCGAGGCCCGCCTGCTGGCCGCGCTCCGCCACCCCAACCTGCCCCGCGTCACCGATCACTTCATCATCCCCGGCCAGGGCCAGTATCTGGTGATGGACTTCATCGAAGGCGACGACCTCAAACAACGGCTGGAGCGCCTCGGCCCCCTGCCCGAAGCCGACGTGAGGCACTGGGGCGAGCAGGTCTTGAACGCGCTCGACTATTTGCACAAGCGCAATATCATCCATCGCGACATCAAACCGGCCAACATCAAAATCACGCCTGAGGGCCAGGCGGTGCTGGTGGACTTTGGCATTGCCAAAGAAATGGGAACGCAGGGCGGCGTGACCACCACCGGCGCGCGCGGCCTCACCCCCGGCTTTGCCTCGCCGGAGCAGTACGGCATGGGCCACACCGACGCCCGCTCCGACCTGTATGCGCTCGGCGCAACGCTCTACACCCTCCTCAGCGGCGAAGCGCCCGCCGACGCCCTCTCGCGGATCATGAAGCCGCAAAAGTTTGTGCCGCTGGCCCGCCGCGAGTTGAACGTCAGCCCGGCCCTGGCCGAAGTGATAGACAAGGCGCTCGCCATTGACCCCGAAGAGCGTTTTCAGAACGCGGAAGACATGCGGGCCAGCCTGCGAACCGGCGTAGACCCCATGCAAACCGCCCGCCTGCCGAAAGAAGGCGCAGGCGACTCACCCCAGCCGCCTCAAAGACGAATGGCCCTGCCTCAGATTGCATTGGCGATCATCGGCGGCATCGTGCTGATTGGAATCGGATTGGCGGTGACGGGCGGTTGGGGACGATTGATGACTCTGCTGGCCGGGCCGGCTACGCCGACGGCGGTTCCAGTAGCCGTTGCCACCGCCACCCAGGTGGTGGCCGCCACCCCGACCTCACCCGCCGTGATCGCAACCGAAACACCTCTGCCCGCGACCGCGACAGAAGCGCCGACCGCTGCCGCGACGCCCACCAGCGCCCCGACCCAGTTTGGCGGCGGCACGAGCCGCATCGCCTTCGTCTCCAACCGCGACGGCAATTACGAAATCTATTTGCTCACGGCGGGCAAAGGCACCGACGCCAGCGTGACTCGCCTGACGGATGCCCCGGCTGAGGATCGTTCTCCGGCCTGGTCGTTCGACGGAACGAAGATCGCCTTCCACTCGGCCCGCAACGGCAAACCCGAAATCTATTCCATGAACGCTGACGGCTCGGAGCAGACGCGGCTGACGAGCAACGACTTCAACGATGTCGAGCCAGGTTGGTCGCCCGATGGCTCGAAGATCGCCTACATCTCTTTTCGCGACGGCAACGCGGAAGTTTACTTGATGAACGCGGATGGTTCCGACGAGACCCGGCTGACCAGCAACTTTGCCCGTGAGAGCACGCCGGCCTGGTCGCCCGACGGCTCGAAGATTGCCTTTGCCTCCAACCGCGACGGCCACTGGCAAATTTACGTGATGAACCCCGACGGCTCGGAACAGACCCGGCTGACGACGAAAGACACGGTTGACTATCAAGGCCCGGCCTGGTCGCCAGACGGGGCAAAGATTCTGTTTTATTCCAACGAGACGAGCGACGAAGAGGTTTACGCCATGAATGCCGATGGCTCGGAACCGGCCCGGTTGACGGACAGCGCCGGTAAAGATTACAGCCCGGCCTGGTCGCCCGACGGCACGAAGATCATCTTCATCTCCGAACGCGACGGCAACCCTGAGCTTTACGTGATGGATGCCGACGGCAAGAAACCAACGCGGTTGACGGCCAAACTCGACCCCGACCTCTCGCCAGTCTGGCAACCGTGATTAGAACCATAAAGACCCGGCGGGTTTCTGAAACCCGCCGGGTCTTGGTTTGAATCACCGGGTGTCTGGTATACTTCGCGCCAACGGAGGCTTAACCTAAATGGTCAGTCAAGATTTGCTCGATATTCTGCGATGCCCGCATTGTGTGCGTGAGAAGCAGGGCATGCTCAAGCTGGTGAAAGATACCTGGCTGGTTTGCCAGGAACCCGATTGCAAACGGAAGTACCCGATTCGTGATGACATTCCGGTAATGCTGATTGATGTGGGCGACAAGTGGGTGAACACCGCCGAAGACGCCCTGCCGGTTCCCCCGCCGGCCGATTAGTAGAGCAAGTTGCCAACTTGCTCTACGGAAAACTATGCTGGACGATCTCTTTGCAGGCGATGACAGCCGCGCCGAAGCCGGCCTGTCTCACATCATTCCTGAAGATTTCCCTCAATTGATTGAACGTTCTCGCTCGGAGTCGCCCGATATTCGCTGGTGGGCGCTCCGGGCGATGGCCTCGTTGCCCACACCGGAGGCGGTTGCCCCGTTGTTGGCCGCCGCCGCCGATCCCGATCCGGGCGTGCGGGCGTGCGCCATCGTCGCCCTCGGTCAGCGCCGCGAGTCTTCGGCAGTCCCAACCCTCGTCGAGACCTTGAAAGACTCCAGCGACTTCCTGGCTCGCCTGGCCGCCGACGCGCTGGAGCAGATCGGCAAGCCGGCAGTTCCGGCGTTGCTCGAAGCCTTGCAGGCTGAGGATGCGGCCACGCGGCGGCTGGCCGCCCGCGCCCTGGCTCATATCAAAGACCCGGCGGCCATCCCGGCGCTTTTCAAGGCGCTGGAAGATGACTCGATGCTGGTGAGTTACTGGGCCGATGAGGGATTGGAAGCGATGGGCGTGGGGCAGGTCTATTTCAAGCCGTGACTCAGACTCCGATTTCGAGCGCCCGCAGGTAAAACCACAATCCCCAAAAACCCATCATCGCCAGGGCAAAGATCACTTGCGCCCCGAACGACAGGCCCGCGCCCCACAACACGCCGGTCGTAGCTTTGAGCGCCTCGCGCCAATCTCGCCGCCGACGATATTCCACCAGAAACACGCCCAGCATTGCGCCGATGAGCGCGCCAACCACGGGGATGACGAACATGCCGATCAATCCCAGAATGATGCTGAGGAGAACAGCCTGCCACGAGGCTCCGGTTTTGGCCGCCGTGGTGTTGGTCAGCCACCAGATGACAACTTCGCCGACGACGAGGGTGAGCGTGATGAGGATGAAGAGGAAGACTCCCCACTTGCCCCAGCCGCTGAAGACGCCGTAGCCCAGCGTTGCCAGCCAGATCAGTTCAATGCCCGGCAGGGCGGGCAGGAGGGTGCCGATCAGGCCGACGGCCATGACCAGAAACGCCAGAAAGCCAATGAAGAAGTGGGTGGTTTCGTTGAGTTCCATCCAGAAACAAACACTTTAGACCGACGCGGTTTTGCGAAGCAGCCGCGTCGGTCTAAACTAAAGAGTCTTCTCTGTGTTCTCTGCGGTAAAACTGTGCAAGGCAAGTTCGTTATTCTAACGAATCACGTCAATTCCACCCATCCACGGGCGCAGAACTTCCGGCACGATAATAGAGCCGTCGGCCTGCTGGTAGTTTTCCATGACGGCGATCATGGTGCGCGGCAGGCCCAGGCCGGAACCGTTGAGGGTGTGGGCGAACTCCGGTTTGGCCGCCGGCTCGCGGCGGAAGCGCACGTTGGCCCGGCGGGCCTGGAAGTCGCCGCAGTTTGAGACGGACGAAACTTCAAGCCACTCGTTCTGGCCCGGCGCCCAAACTTCAAGATCGTAAGTGGTGCGGGCGCTGAAGCCCACGTCGCCCGAACAGAGTTGCTTGACGCGATAGACCAGCCCCAGTTCGGCGCAGGTCTGCTCGGCGTCTTGGCGCATTTGCTCCAACGCCTTGTCTGACTCTTCGGGCAGGGAGAAGATGTACATTTCCACTTTGTCGAACTGGTGGCCGCGTTTGATGCCGCGCACGTCGCGCCCGGCGGCCATCTTCTCGCGCCGGAAGCAGGGGGTGTAGGCTGAGTAGCGTTTGGGGAGATCAGCGGCGGCCAAAATTTCGTCGCGGTGCAGGCAGGTAACGGGCACTTCGGCAGTCGGCACCATCCACAAATCCTCTTCGGCGTCGCGGTACAGGTTGTCTCTGAATTTAGGCAGTTGCCCGGCGCCGAACATCGTCGCCTCTTTGACCATGAAGGGCGTATAGACTTCGGTGTAGCCCTGCCGGCGCGTGTGCAGGTCGAGCATCCAGGAAATAAGGGCGCGTTGCAGGCGCGCGCCCGCGCCGTGAAGCACGTAGAAGCGCGAGCCGGTGAGCTTGATGCCCTGCTCAAAGTTGATGATGCCGAGTTGTTGGCCCAAGTCCCAGTGCGGCTTAGTCTCAAAGGGCAACTGCTTCGGCTCGCCGACGGTTTTGATGACGACGTTCTGGCTGTCGTCGTCGCCGTCAGGCACGCGCGGGTCGAGCAGGTTGGGGATGGCGCTGAGCAGGGCGTCCATTTCTGCCTCTACCTGCCGCACCTGCTCGTCGAGCGTTGCGATGCGGTCGCCCATGCCTTTCTGCTCGGCGATCTTAGCCTGCTTCTCCGCCGCGTCCTTGATTTTGCCGATCTCTTTGGAGACGGCGTTGCGCTCGGCTTTGAGTTGCTCCACTTCGGTGAGCAGAGTCCGCCGCTGGCTGTCGAGTTCAAGCACGCGGTCAATTGGAGCGTCAAAGCGCCTGGCGCTCATGGACACTTTGACCAGGTCAGTTTGGTTGCGAACGAGATTTAGATCGAGCATGATGGCCTCCTTCAAGTAAATAAATACGGCCCCTCATCCGTTTGCAGGACGAGGGGCCGCTCGTGGTGCCACCTGCTTTTGTCGGAACCCTTCTCTTGCCCTCCCCTATTTTCGTTGGGTGAAAATGGGGGAGGGTCGGGTGGGAGTTGCGACCTCAAACGCTATAACGGGCTTACCCGGCCACACCTTTCGGGGGCGACAGGCCATTTTTGCTCTGGCCTCAAGAGTGGAAATCACCTGGTTGGCTTGCCGCCTCGCACCGTCCGGCGGCTCTCTGAAAAGTTGCCCGGTGACACGTCTCTTTATGTCTTTGGGTTATAAAGTTGGGGCGATTATACCGCGAGCGATGAATGCGTCAAGTAAAGATTCAGTTAAACTCCTGAATATTGGCCCCGACCTATGACAAGTTCTATGCCATCCAAAATTCCTTCCAGCAAATCGGAGTCAAGCTGGCCAACACGCTCGGTAAGAAAGCCTCGATCAAGAGTGACAACCTGCGATACGTTCGCAACAGAATCGCGTTGCAAGCCAGTCAGGCTGCTGGGCATAAAAACATTGCCTGGCGCTTCCGCCAGCGCTACATTTGAAGTGAGTGCTACACAAACAATTGTGCGGATACGACTCCGATTGAAATCATTGCTTTGAACAACGATGACTGGCCGTCGGTAGCCAGGCTCAGATCCTGCCGGTTCTGGTAATTCTGCCCACCAAATGTCACCCTGCTCAATCACCATTGTTCACGGCCCAGCGAAAGGGTTTGCATTTTGAATAGGGCCATGTCCAACGGCGATGTCTCTTTTATATAAATTGCATTCAAACGCTCGGTTATAGGTGAAGTTGCATTACTTTGTTGCCTGGCGGGTAAAGCTTGATTCTGTTTGTGCCGGTAATCTGAAATGAGTTGGCGAAGCAGATCAGGGATCGTTATCCCAATCGCTTCAGCCGTTTCCCGTATCTGCTTTGCTAAGTTATCTGGAAGTTGAAGGTTTGTCATCTTTTCACTCTCTTGCGACTTGCCCGATAGCGTGAGGAGATGATACGCCTCTCGAAAAGACCTGTCAATTGGCCTTCTGAGTCACTCCTCTTTCGTCCGCAAATGCGGGAACAACAGCACTTCGCGGATGGTGGCCTTGTCAGTTAGCAACATCGTCAGGCGGTCAACGCCCATGCCGAAGCCGCCGTTGGGCGGCATGCCGTAGCGCATGGCCTGCAAATAATCTTCGTCCAGCGGGTGTTGCTCCTCGTCGCCGGCGGCGTAATCCTGGCTCATCTCCAAAAAGCGCGCTTCCTGATCAAGCGGGTCGTTCAGCTCGGTGAAGGCGTTGCATAACTCGAAGCCGGCCACGTATAACTCAAATCGTTCGACCGTCGTCGGGTCGCCCGGTTTGCTCTTGGCCAGCGGCGAAATATCGCGCGGATAATCCAGCAGGAACGTCGGTTGGATCAAATTCGGCTCGACGTAGTGGCCGATTAGACTGTCAATCAGCTTGCCACGGGTGGATTTTGGTTCCGGCTTGTGGCCTTTGGCAATCATGGCCTCGGCCAGCGCCTCGGCGGCGGGGAACTGAGTCAGGTCAATACCCGACCGTTCCAGCACTGCGTCGTGAATAGTGACTCGCGGCCAGGGCGGGGTGAAGTCAATCTCGTGGCCTTGATAAGTCACTTTGCGCGTTCCCAGAACTTCCTCAGCCACGGTTGACAACATCAACTCGGTGAGGGCCATCACGTCGTTGTAATCGGCGTAAGCCATATAGAACTCAAGCTGGGTGAACTCCGGATTGTGTTTGAAGCTCACGCCCTCATTGCGGAAGTCGCGGCCAATTTCGTACACCCGCTCAAGGCCGCCCACCAGCAGGCGTTTCAGGTAAAGCTCGAACGAAATTCGCAGGTACAAATCCTGGTGCAGTTGGTTGTGATGGGTGGTGAAAGGCCGCGCCGCCGCCCCGCCGTAAAGCGGTTGCAGGATCGGCGTCTCCACCTCCAGAAAGCCGTTGATGTCGAGAAAGCGGCGCAAGGCGGCCACGACTTTGGCCCGGGCGTGGAAGATGTCGCGCACTTCAGGGTTGACGGCCAAATCGGCGTAACGCTGGCGGTAGCGGGCTTCGGGGTTGTCGAAGGCCGAATATACTTTGCGTTCACCGTCCACTACTTCTTCTTTGGCGGCAGGCAGGGGGCTGATGCCTTTAGCCAACATGCGGAACGAGGCCACTCGCAGGGTGATCTCGCCGGCCTTCGTCTGCACCATCACGCCCTCGGCCTGAATAAAGTCGCCCAGGTCGTGGTCGGCCTGAAAGTTCTTGAGCGCCTCAACGCCAACTTCGTCGGCGCGGAAGTAGAGTTGCAGTTTGCCCGCGCCGTCTTCAATGTGGGCAAAGGCCGACTTGCCCATCGTCCGAATTGAACGGATGCGGCCACAGACGATGGCCCTGACTTGCGAGTCGTGCGGGTCGGCGCTCGCTCCGCTCGCCGCCAGAGCGGCCTTGTAGGCCGAGACGGCTTCCCCGGTGGTGTGAGTGCGTTGAAGGCGAGGCGGGTAAGGTTCTTCGCCCCGCGCCCGCAAACGTTCCAGTTTTGCTAATCGGAATTTTTCAATCTCGGAATACTCGCGCATAATGCCCTCAAAGTTAAAAAAAAGCCCCGCGCATCGCGACGCGCAGGGCTAATGTGTTTCTGGTGAGCAGGATTAATCAATCCTGACAATCCGAAACGACAGCACCCCGGCGGGCGCGTTCACCTTGACTTCGTCGCCCGTCTTTCGGCCCAGCAGAGCCTTGCCCAGCGGCGACTCGTTGGAGATCAGCCCCTTGGCCGGGTTGGCCTCGGCCGCGCCGACGATGGTGTACTCTTCGGGTTTGCTGCCGTCTTCCTGCACGCGCACTTTGGAGCCGACGTTGACGATGCCGGTCGAGCGTTCTTCTTCTTCGATGAGCACCGCCTCGGAGAGGATGGTCTCAACGGTGAGAATGCGGCCTTCGACAAATGCCTGTTCGTTCTTGGCGGCTTCGTATTCGGCGTTCTCAATCAGCTCGCCGTCTTCCATCGCCTGGTGCAAACGGTCGGCCACTTCGGCGCGCCGGACGGTGCGCAGATATTCGAGTTCTTCTTCCAGCTTTTTGAGACCCTTGTGGGTCAGGTAAGTGACTTGCTCGGCCATAGGTTGAATGTTGTGTAGGTAAAGAAAAGAACTGAGAGGGCCTCTCAGTTCTGTTTGGATTGCGGGCATGATAACACAGTCAATTGTTTTTAGCAAGTCAGTCGAACAGGCGTTCAGTCCAATTTCCCGCCGATTCCGTCAATTTTGCGTCGTCGGCCCAAAAACTGGAAAGCTGAGAAGTATAGGCTCGAACCGCCTGAAGCTTGGCCTTTTTCGCCGATTCTGTGATCGCCACCTCGGCCCCGCCAGCCACCGACTGAGCGTAAGGATAATCGGCGTAATGATGAAAGCTCTGCCCGGTTTGGGACAACCATCTTTCAGCGGCCAAACGCGCCAATTGGTGATCCACGTGGTTGCCGACTCCAAATGGAAGGTAGATTTCTGCGCCCGGAGCCAGCGGCCCGACGGCGGCCAGGGCCGCCGCTACCTCGTCAGCCATCGCCGACTCGCGGGGCGACAACTTGCCAAAGATGGCGGCTTCAGAGTCATACAGCCAATCGCCTTCAGGTGCGCGCCGGTAAATGCAATCGTGGAAGTTGAGGTGAACCGGAGTCGCGCCCAGCACGGCCAGCGCCGCCCGATCTTCGGCGGCGCGATCAAAGTTGAACAGACCAGACTGGCTCCAGCGTTCGTGCAAGCTGGCGGCGAAGGGAGAAAGCTGACCGGCAGGCGGCGGCGCGGCGCAAATGGTGGCAACAACGACGCGCTCGCCGCGCCGTGCCCGGTCGTAGATTTGGCCGCCACAGGAAAAGACGGCGTCGTCAAAATGAGGGGAGATGAAGAGAGCGCCGATCATCCACGTTGGCGGCTGACCATGTCCATGAGCGCCTCAAGCCCTTTCAGCCGTCTCTGTCCTTCGGCGTCGAGTTGGTCCAGGCGCTGACGATGTTGCATGGCACGAATCAGGCGGCGGGTGGTGCGCGGCAGGTTCACCTGGCGGTTCACAACCAGGCCAGTGGCAGTCTGCCGCTGGTGCGGGCGTTGGACACGAACCTTCTTTTTCATTTGGATGCGAAAGCCTTCTTCTTCGACGATGGTTTTGATGAGGGTAAGCAGAGTGCGGCCCGGGCCGCCTTGAGCCGGGCGGGCCAGCGGCGGGCGGCCTTTGGGTTTGGGCCGCAGGCGTTTGTTTCGTCCCAGGCCGGGGAATGAGAAGGTAATGTCGTCGGCGTAGCGCGTGTATTGGCCCTTGTATCGTTTGACCAGCGCCGAAAATCTTTCGTCCAGCTTGCGGCAGATCAGATTGCTGAGGGCCGGTGAGGTGGGCGCGCCTTGAGGCAAGCGGCCTTCGTAAGCGCAAATGTTAGTCAAGATCGTCGCCGCTTCTGCGCCCCAGCCTAAACTGCGAAAGACCTGAGTCACCCGCTCGGCAGTGATGGTGGGAAAGAACTCGGCGAGGTCAATGTTGATCACCACGCCGCGCCCGGCGTGAGGCCGGGCATTGTCCACGATGGAGCGGCCCGGCACGAAGCCGGTGGCCGCCGGGTGAAACTTGAGCGGGTTGAGCAGGCGGCGCAGTATTCGCCTTTGCAGAGCTTTGAGTTTCTTGTTTGGCGCTTCAATGGCGCGAACGCCGCCGCGCCGTTTGGGGATCGAGAAGCGGGCGTATTCGTAGCCCCGCGCCCAGGCCGGCTTGTTCGTCAACCACTCGCGCAGTTCAGCTTCCGGCAGGTCGAGCCATTTCGCCAGGTCGGCAGGCGACCGGCCACCCGAGACAGTGTTGAAGAGCGACTTGAACAGATTCATAAGAAGGGCGCCGGGCGGCTCTGCCAGTCGGATGCAATCCGACCCTCTATCTTCTGTGCTGGCAGTTGCGCCTGGCCGACGAAACATCGGCCTGAGCCTTGAGGCTCCACCAGAGCCGCCCGGCGAGTTGGCGTATTATACACATTGACGGGGCATGTTCAGCGTGTTAAAATCTGCGACGCACTCGGGCCACTAGCTCAATTGGCAGAGCAGGGGCCTTTTAAGCCCTTGGTTAGAGGTTCGAGTCCTCTGTGGCTCACTTCGCCCGATGCGCAAAAGACCCGTTGAACTCAGCGGGTCTTTTGATTCACCATTCTCCGCTATAATCTCATCACAATCTATGACTCAGCCTGACTCGCCCAACCCTGATAACGACGCCGAGACAACGCGGCCCAGCGAACCGGTGTGGTCGTTTCGCGGCTATCAAATGCGCCCGGCCGAGTTCAACACGGCCATGGTGCATTTTTATCGCGGCGAGATTCAACGCTCGAACGCCTGGCGCACCCGGCTGGACACCACTACCAACTGGGCCGTCGTCGCCGCCGGGGCCGCCATCTCCTTCGCCCTCTCCGACCCCAATCATCATTACGGCGTCATCATCCTCGACACTTTGTTGGTCACGCTCTTTCTGTGGATCGAAGCCCGGCGCTATCGTTATTACGAACTGTGGTCGTATCGCGTGCGCCTGATGGAGACCGACTTCTTCGCCGCCATGCTCGTTCCGCCCTTCTCGCCCAGCGCCGACTGGGCCGAGAGCCTGGCCGAAAGTTTGTTGCATCCAGACTTCCCCATCAGCATGTGGGAAGCGTTTGGCCGCCGCTTCCGCCGCAACTATATGTGGATCTTCTTCATCCTCGCCGCCGCCTGGGTGTTGAAAAGCTTCTTGCATCCAGTCCCGGCCATCTCATTAACCGAGTTTATCGAACGGTCGGCGCTTGGCCCGGTGCCGGGCTGGGCCATGTTGGTGGCCGGTCTGATCTACAACGGCGCCCTGTTCCTCATCGGCTTTGGCACCGCGGGCCTGAGTCAAGCCACCGGCGAAGTTCTGCCCAAGTGGGGCGAGTTCCCCATCCTCAGCAATTTGTGGCGAGCCATGGAAGTGTCGGAGACGATCTCGGAAACGCGAAGCTCGACCCGCGCCTCGCAACGCCCGGGGCGCAAGCGCCAACAATTGCTGGCGCTCGTTATCTCGGCCCGGCCACAGGAAGTTGCCGACAGCATCCTCAAAGAGTTGAAGCGCGGCGTCACCGCGCTGCACGGCAAAGGCATGTACGCCCGGCAGGAGCGTGACGTGCTAATGATCGCCGTCACTGTCACCGAAATGCCTCAACTCAAGGCGCTGGTGAAGGCGCAGGACCCCAACGCCTTCATCATCGTCGCCCCGGCGCAGGAAATTCTTGGGCGCGGCTTCCAATCGCTCAACGAATAACCGCCCCCGTTCTCCGTTATAATTCAAGCCGTGACTCCGACTCCGCCGAAACGCTTTGTCATCTTTCACCATCCCAAAGTTCACGAGTCGTTGGGGCTGGCTGAAGAGATGACGGCCTTCATTCAGAAACAGGGCGCTCTGGCCGAATACAGTTCAATTGACGACAAGGCCAAACGCGCCAGCGCCGGGGAAGCCGACATGCTCATCGCCCTCGGCGGCGACGGCACCATGCTCCGGGTTGGCCGACTCGGCGCGTTCAACAACCAACCGGTGTTGGGCGTCAACCTGGGGCGGCTCGGCTTTCTGATGGATGCCCAGCCCGACGACTGGCCCGACGTTCTGCGGCGGATGTTGTGCGGCGACTTCTGGCTTGAAGAGCGAATGATGTTGAGCGTCTCGCATTGCCAGAACGGCGTCACTTTGCGCGCTTACGAAGTGTTGAACGAATTGGTGGTCTCGCGCGGCACGGTGGTGCGGCCTATTCGTCTGCAAACTTCCGTCAACGATACGCCGCTGACCACTTACGTGGCCGACGGATTGATTGCGGCTACACCCACCGGTTCGACGGCTTATGCAATGGCCGCGGGCGGCCCGGTGTTGTCGCCGGAGGCTAAAAGTATTTTGCTGGTGCCCATCGCCCCTCACCTTTCGCTGGATCGGGCCATTATTCTGCCGCCCGACATCGTCGTCGAGATCGCCGTGCGCACCGATCACCAGGCCGTCTTCAGCATAGACGGCCAGCAAAGTGTGCCCCTGCGCGATCAAGACCTGTTGCGGGCCAGGACGAGCCGCTACGTCGCCCGTTTTGTGCGCATCACGCCGCCCACTCACTTCTATAAGACTCTAGCCGACCGGATGACCCAGAACCCGACGGCGGATAAGGCTAAATGAATTATCAATACTCAATACCCAGTACTCAATACTAAATAACAACCAACTATTGAGTATTGAGTATTCTGTATTGAGTATTACTTTTTATGACTGTTGAAACTTCAGAAAGTATCTTCTGCGCCAACCACCCCGACCGCGAAACATCTTTGCGCTGTAACAAATGCGGCAAGCCCATCTGCGTCAAGTGCGCCCGGCGGATGCCCACCGGCTACCGTTGCCCGGAGTGCGTGAACCAGCAACAACAAATCTTTGAAACGGCGCTGTGGTACGACTATGTGATCGCCGCCGTGGTCTCGGCCTTTCTCTCCGGCCTGGCCGGGGCGCTGATCACCCGGCTGGGCTGGTTCGTGTTCTTTCTTTCGCCGATGGCCGGCGGCGTGATCGCCGAAGTGATCTTCCGGGCCGTGCAAAAGCGGCGGGGCAAGTATTTGCCCTGGGCCGCCGTCGGCGGCGTGGTGTTGGGCGCACTGCCCCTCTGCGCCCTGCCGCTGATCGTGCTGGTGTTCAGCCTGTTCGCCGGCGGCGATTCGGGCCTGAGCTTCGGTTCGCTCTTCAGCTCACTTTGGCTCATCGTCTACGTCGTCATGTGCGCCAGCACACTTTATTACCGGCTGAGAGGCATTCGCATCAACTGACAATGCACAATTCGCAATGCTCAAGGCTCAAATGAGAAATGTGCATTGTGAATTGAGAATTGGCTTATGCTCACCGAACTCACCATCACCAACTTTGCCATCATAGACAACCTGACACTGACGTTCGCCCCCGGCTTCAACGTTCTGACGGGCGAGACCGGCGCGGGCAAGTCCATCATCATTGACGCCGTCAGTTTGCTGTTGGGCGGGCGAAGCGACGCGACAATGGTGCGGGCCGGGGCCGAGGTCGCCCGGCTCGAGGGTGTGTTCACACTCGACGCCGAACTAAAAACGGCGGTTGACCCGATTCTCGAACGAGAAGAATTGCAGGATGAAGGTGACGGGCAAGCGTTGACGCTCGCCCGTGAAGTCCGCCGCGAAGGCCGCAACGTCTGCCGGGTCAACGGGCGCACCGTCAGCCTGGCCATCCTCAAAGAGATCGGCCAGCAACTGGTGGACATTCACGGCCAGTCCGAGCATCTCTCGCTTCTGCGCGTGCGCGAGCATGTCTACCTGCTCGACCGTTATGCCGGTTTAGAGTCGCAACGCGCCGAACTGGCAACCGCCGTCCGCGAACTCAACGGCGTGCGCCACGAACTTGGCGAACTGGTGCGCGGCGAGAAAGATGCCGCCCGCCGCACCGACCTGCTCACCTTTCAGATCAACGAAATTGAGTCGGCCAAGCTCAAGCCCGGCGAAGACAAAGTGTTGCTCGAAGAACGAACGCGGCTGGCAAATGCCGAAAAGCTGGCCGCTCTGGCTGACGAAGCTATTGTCGCCGCCGCTGAGGGGGTGGATGATCAACACTCTGCCACCGACTTGCTGGGGCAGGCCGTTCGTGCCCTCAACAGCCTGGCCAAGATTGACCCGACTCTCGAACAGCACCGTGACACTGCCCAATCCCTTTCCGAACAACTCACTGAACTGGCGCGTGACTTGCGCGGCTACCGCGAAGCCATCGAGTTCAACCCCAAACGGCTCGATCAGGTGGAAGAACGAATTGACCTGATCAAGTCGCTCCAACGCAAATACGGGGACACGATAGAGGACGTCAACGCCTTCGGCGAAAAGGCTCAGGCCGACCTCGAAGGCATCACCCACGCCGGCGAACGCATCGAAGCTCTGCGAAAACAGGAAGAGGCCATGCTGAAAAAGCTCGGCAAGCTGGGGCAGGCGCTGTCGGCGGTGCGGCGCGAGGCAGGCGAACGGCTGGCGCAAGGCATCGAAGCCGAACTGGGCGACCTGCGAATGGAAGGGGCCAGATTTGGCGTGGACGTGCAGTGGGAGGAAGCCGACGACGGGGCGCTGGTGAACAAGGATAAGCGGGTGGCCTTTGACAGCACCGGCATTGACCGTATCGAATTTCTCATTGCGCCCAACCCCGGTGAGGGATTAAAACCGTTGGTGAAGATCGCCTCCGGCGGCGAAACGGCGCGGCTGATGCTGGCCCTCCAAGGGGTGCTGGCCCGCGCCGACCGCACGCCCACCCTGATCTTCGACGAGATTGATCAGGGCATCGGCGGGCGGGTGGGGGCGGTGGTGGGCGCACCACCACCGAAGTGCAACCGCTTTCCGCCGCCGAGCGCGTGGAAGAGATTACCCAGATGCTGGGCACCGAGGGTGAAGCTACCCGGCAAAGCGCAGAAGAATTGTTGAAGATGGTGGGGGCCGAAAAAGCGGGGCGAGAAAAATGAGACAGGGCGACCAAATTCTCTTTGGTCTGGAGCGGGCGGCAAGGGCCGGCGCCGACGTTGAACTTCTCAACGGCTACAAAGGCTTGCCCATTATCACCACTGCCTCTTTGGTAAAAGTCGGCGACGGCCTGGCGACTCTCAAAGTTCAGAAGCGCCAGGCGGCCTGCTTGGGGCTTGAAGGCCACACTTACATCCTCTGCGCCGAACTTGATGAGGCTGCCAGCGCCACAGTCGTTGAACTGGACAAGGCGGCGGGCACGGTGGCTCTGGCAAACTTTTTGTACGCGGGCCGCAAGATTGGCGAGCGGGCCATCGTGCGCGTTGAGCCAAAAGAGTCCGGCCTGGTGACGATCCGGGTTGGCGGCCAGACCCTCAACGGCGGCCTGATTGACATTTCCATGGACGGCGTGGGCGTTCACCTTGCCACGCCCGGCGTTGATCACCTCCTCAAACGTCAGACGACGGTGCAGGCCTCCTTTCAACTCCCGAACGCCCAACTTGAATTTTCGGGGACGGTGGTTTACCTCAAGACCATCGGCGATTCATTCCGGGCCGGCATTGATTTCTCCCAGGCTTCGCACCTTGCCAGCGCCGTCACCAACTATATCTCTCAACGCCGCACTGAGATTCTAAACGAATTGGACATGGTGTAGAATCAACTCGGAGATTGACCGATGGAAGCAGTGCTTGACCCTCTCATCCGCTCGCCAAAACTGCCGAAGTACATTCAGCAGTTGGAAGCCACACTCGCCGAAGAACAGCGCAAGCGACAGGCGTTCTACGAAACCGTCAAAGAAGGCGACAAAGTTGAATTTATCAATGGAGAAGTTGTAATGCACTCGCCAGTCAAATTGATGCACAACGAGTTTTCAGGGGCTTTATACCAACTGATTGCCGCTTTCGCAGGGAAGAATAATCTCGGCATTACTGGTCATGAAAAATTGATGATCTCTCTCACGCGCAACGACTATGAACCGGATGTCTGTTTCTTCGGCAAAGAGAAGGCGGCGCATTTACGACCAGATCAGTTGCGCTTCCCTGCCCCGGACTTCATCGCCGAAGTGCTTTCCGACAGCACTGCTAATGTTGATCGCGGCGTGAAGTTTGAAGATTATGCGGCCCACGGCGTGGCCGAATATTGGATCATCGATCCCGAAGCCCAGACGGTTGAACAATACCTGCTTGATGGCGAAGCCTACAAACTGGCCGTGAAAACAGACAGCGCCAACAACGCAACGCTCAAGAGCGCCGCCATCCCCGGTTTTGCCATTCCGGTGCTAGCCCTCTTCGACTCGACCGAGCGCCAGCGCGCACTGCGCAACCTGCTGGCCTGACGTGCTTCCCCTCGACCGCCAAAACGAATACCGCAACCGTTACCGCGCCCTCAACCCCGGCTGGCAACCGAGTGGCGACGTTTACGAGCGGCTCGTTCGCGACTCGATTTCACCGCAGACTCGATTGCTCGACCTCGGCGGCGGGCGCGGCGGACTGATTGAACGGATTCGCTTTCACGTCGGTTTAGCCGCCGCCCTCGACCCCGACCTTGACTCTCTCCTCGATCATCGCACGCCTGACGTTTGTCGTTTGTGTGGCCTGGCCGACTTACTTCCCTTCTCGGCCAACTCGTTCGATGTCGTTACCGCTTCGTGGTTGCTCGAACACCTGACCGCGCCAGAGGCGGTTTTCAATGAAATCCAGCGCATTCTCAAACCGGGCGGCCTCTTCATCTTTCTCACACCTAACGCTCTGCACCCGCTTCTCATTGCCAACCGTCTGAGCAAACTTGCACCTGCTCTTCAACGCAAACTCGTTCCCCATCTCTACGCTCGTTCCGAAGCCGACACGTTTCCGGTGCAGTACAAAGCTAACACGGCGAAGGCGCTTCAACGCCTCTGTAACAGAGTCGGCTTCACCCTCCAACTCCACCTCATCCCTGACCCGACTTACACGGCTTTCAATGAGTCGTTATTTCGGTTGTCAGCTTGGGCGGAGCAATTGATTCCCAAGTCGCTCAAAATCCATCTGGTCGGTGTAGCGGCAAAAAGGTTGTGACGCTCACCTACGAGGTAGCACCCTGAGCGGAGGCCTGCGTGTAGTTTGCAGGCCGCAGCCGAAGGGCGCTGGCGCCACAAAAAAAGAGACGACCCGCCGGGTCGTCTCTGCTAAAACCATTATCCGTTTTATTCGCTCTATCCGTTGTCTAAAAACTACGCCTCCGTCGTCTGCATCTGCTCGACCGGGATGCTGTCGCCGCCTTTGCGGAACTCGATCTGGTCTTCCTTCACGTCCACCGTCACCGTGTCACCAGAAGCAAAATCGCCGCGCAACATCTGCACCGAGAGCGGGCTTTCCACAAACTTCTGCAAGGCCCGGCGCAGTGGCCGCGCACCGAAAGCTTTGTCGTAGCCCTGCTTGGCCAGCCACTTGCGGGCGGCCTCGGTCAACTCCAGTTTCAGGCCATGCTCGCCAATGCGGTCGCGGATGTCCTTCAACTGCAATTCCACAATGCGCTCCACATCTTCCAGGCTGAGCGGCGAGAAGATGATGATCTCGTCCACCCGGTTGATGAACTCGGGGCGGAAGGTGGACTTGAGCGCCTTCTCGATCTTCTCGTGGTTCTCGTCCTCTTTGCTATCTTCGCCGTGCCGCAAAAAGCCCAGCGAGCCGGATTTCTGCACAAACTCAGTGCCCAGGTTGCTGGTCATGATCAGCACCGTGTTGCGGAAATCCACCGTGCGGCCCTGGCCGTCGGTCAGGCGGCCATCGTCCAGAATTTGCAAAAGCGCGTTCCAGATGTCCGGGTGGGCCTTTTCGATCTCGTCGAACAGCACCACGCGATAAGGCCGCCGTCGGACGGCCTCAGTGAGTTGGCCGCCTTCGTCGTAGCCCACGTAGCCGGGCGGCGCCCCGAAGAGCCGGCTGACTGTGTGTTGCTCGCGGTATTCGCTCATGTCCACCCGCACCAGCGCGTCTTCGTCGTCGAACATGAATCCGGCCAGCGCCTTCGCCAGTTCTGTCTTGCCCACGCCCGACGAGCCGAGGAAGATGAACGAGCCAATAGGCCGCTTGGGCGACTTGAGGCCGGAGCGGGCGCGGCGGATGGCGTCGGCCAGGGCATGGATGGCGGCATCCTGGCCGATGATGCGCTCGTGCAAACGCTCTTCCATGTGCAACAGTTTGGCCGACTCTGTTTCCAGCATTTGGTTCAACGGGATGCCCGTCCACTGCGAGATCACAGCGGCGATGTCCTTCTCGTCCACCTTCTCGTCAAGGTGTTGCTCGGCTTCCCAAGCGTCGCGTTTATGATTGAAGTCGTCTTCGTGGCGGATGCGTTGCACTTTGATCTCGGCGGCCCGCTGGTAATCGCGGGCGGCAGAGGCGGCGTCTTCTTCGGCTTGCAGGCGATCCACGTCCACTTTCAATTCCTTGAGTTCAGGCGGCAGAGAGTACAAGGCCACCCGGAGCTTGGCGGCGGCTTCGTCCATCAAGTCAATCGCTTTGTCGGGCAGTGAACGTTCGGTGACGTAGCGTTGCGAAAGTTTGGCCGCCGCTTCCAGGGCCGAGTCGGTGATGGTCACCTTGTGGTGCGCTTCGTAGCGGTCGCGCAGGCCCTTGAGCATTTCGATGGTGTCCTCGACGCTCGGCTCTTCGACGAAGACCGGACTGAAGCGCCGTTCGAGGGCGGCGTCCTTTTCGATGTGCTTGCGATATTCGTCGAGCGTGGTCGCGCCCACACATTGCAGTTCGCCGCGCGCCAGCGCCGGTTTGAGCATGTTGCTGGCGTCCATCGCGCCCTGAGCCGCGCCCGCGCCAACAACCGTGTGTAGTTCGTCAATGAACAAAATGATGTCGCCCTGCGAGCGTTGAATCTCCTCAATGGCGGCCTTGAGCCGCTCCTCGAACTCGCCCCGGAATCGGCTGCCGGCGATCATCGCGCCCAGGTCGAGCGAGATCACTTTCTTGCCGAGCAAAATTTCCGGCACGTCGTTGGTGGCAATCTTCTGGGCCAGCCCTTCGACGACGGCGGTCTTGCCCACGCCCGCCTCGCCGATCAACACCGGATTGTTTTTGGTGCGGCGCGACAGGATTTGAATGACGCGCATGATCACGTCGTCGCGGCCAATCACTGGATCAAGCTTGCCCTCTTTGGCGGCGGCGGTGAGGTCGCGGCTGTACTTCTCGAGGGTGCGATAGCGAGTCTCGGCCTGAGGGTCAGTCACCCGCTGTCCGCCGCGAATGTCTTTCACGGCATCGTTCACCCGCTCTTTGGTCACGCCGGCTTCGCTCAAGATTCGGGCGACAGCGGTGTTGCGCTCCGACAGGATCGCCAGGAAGATGTGCTCGGTCGAGATGTATTCGTCCTTGAGCCGGTTGGCTTCTTCGTTGGCCAGGTCAATGATCCGCTTGACGCGCGGGGTGATGAACACCTGCCCGGCCCCGCCGCCGTAAATGGCAACCTTGGGGCTGGCCCTCAGCACGTCGTCAATGCGGCGCTTGATCAACTCGATGTCCACCGACAGCTTCTCCAGAATTTGCGGGATCACGCCGTCGGGCTGTTCGAGCAGAGCCAGCAGGATGTGTTCGGTGTCCACCTGGTTGTGGCTGTATCGTTGCAGGATTTCGTAAGCGCGCGCGGCGGCATCCTGGGCGCGCTCGGTGAATCGGTCAAATCGCATCATGGTGATGTGTCCTTTACTCTTTGTTCAATCGTTCGCCCAATTGCTGGTAAAGTTTTCGAGCGTCTTCCAGCGGCAATTGCTCGACGATGGCCAACAGGGCCTCCAGCGACAAAGCAGTTGCCTTTCCAATAGCCTGTGTGCTTCCAGCCGCCTCTGGCGACTCTTGTTTGACGAAGTCGTAGGCTCGTTCCTTCGTGACCCCGGTTTCTTCAAAAATTTTGGCGGCCGCCGTGCCGTGCTCTGACAGGATCGCCAAAAAGATGTGTGTGGTGGAAATGTATTCGTCATTGAGCCAGTTGGCTTCCTCGTTGGAAAGGTCAATGATTTGCTTCACGCGTGGGGTGATGAAGACCTGCCCTGGTCCTCCGCCGAAAATTTTGGCGTTCCGGATTGACCGCAGGGCTTCGTCGAGCCGCTGTTTCGCTGGTTCAACACCTACGGACAACTTGCCAAGTACGCGAGGCACGACGCCGTCCGGCTGTTCGAGTAGCGCCATGAGAATGTGCTCACTGTCCATTTGGCTGTGGCCATATCGTTGGCAGACTTCATAGGCGCGCGCGGCAGTGTCTTGAGCCTGTTGGCTGAAACGGTCGAAGCGCATCATGGCACACTACTCCTTCCCCATCAAATGACGGCTAACCCGTACTTCGTAAACTTTGCTGTACTGGGTGTCGGTTGTGATGTCCCAATCATACTTTTCTTTGAATAATCGAATGACTTCGACGGAGGGCTGAACCGGGCTGGCTTCGCCCTCGACAACTAACGGATCGTTGCCATCTTCGAGCGAAAGAGCCATCCTGGAGTTGCTGTGCAAGTTTCGCGCCTTCACGCTCTTGGGGTCGGTGACAAAATACCAGTGGCCGTTAGCGGTGACGAACCAGACCGGCGCCAGATGCGGGCGGCCATCGGGCCGGACGGTGGCAACCCAAATGTTTTTGGCGGTGGCAAGCCGATTGCTCATCTGTTGACGATTATACCCCCGCCTGAGAAGCATTGTCGGCGGAAAGCGTTAGAACAGCATCAGCGGGCGCGGCTAGCCGAACGGGGAGGCCGCCACTCGCGGGGTTGCCTCTTCTTTTGCCTCGGCCCTCACCGCCTTCACTTGCTCCCACGGAATGGCCGGGCGGCGCAGGCCGCGTTTTTCGAGATAGCGTTTGGCCGACTCGCGAGCCTTGAAGAACGTTTTCAACCCGGTCAACGGGTTGGCAAAGCCAGTGCCCGAGACGAATTGCGTCGGGCGGAAGAACCAGCCCTGAGCATCTTCCTCCAAACGGCCACGTGCCAAAAAGTTGCTCAAGTTCCACAACAGCCGGTCGTGAGAGTGACACATCAGGCTGGCCGGCCCGGGCTGAAGCGACGTGCCGGGCGGAAGTTGGAGGCGCAAAACTTGGGCGACAGGATCGTGTTTGGGGACACACCGGACGCTGAAGGGGCAACCGTCGGCGTCGGGGGCGGTGATCACTGCGCTGGAGAAGCGAGTCAGGTTTTCGATCAGTTTAGGCCACATCGAGAGCTGGTTGCGTGAAATCGCCATTCGGCCACCACAAAATGCGGCGCGGGCTGACGTGAATGATCAGCCGCATGTAATACCAGTCCATTATCTTCTGGGCCAGCGGGTTGTTGCTGAAAATTTCCGAAGCAGGCTGGCGGGCGAAGATGGTGTCGCGCCAATACTCTTTCAATCCCGCACAAGCATCAAGCGCCGTTACAACTTTGTCGGGCGCGACGGCTGTGCCTTGCACCAGCACGGCGGGCGGGTTCGCCAGACCGCTTCCGGTCGAGTTGGAGAAGAGCAAAGAGACTCGCGGCTCCCGCCGGATGTTGAACGCTTTTTGTGGCAGGCCGATGGAAGTGGTGAGAAGAAACTGCTTCTGCTCCGGCAGGTAATGGGCTGGCATGGGCCACGTCATCGGCGTGCCATCTTTGGTGATGGTGGAAAATTCACAGGTGCGGAAGTGATCGAAGACGGCGAGGACTTCAGTAGGAAGAGTCATACCGGCTTGAACTGTTCGTATGACTGCTGGCAGTCGTGGCAGTAGTGGATGGCGCGACAAAGTGTCGGGCCGAAAGGCGATTCGAGCGTTGTGTTGTGCGAGCCACAGAACGGGCAGGGAACGTCCATGATTTGAATCAGGTTGAGTTCGCCGGAGTAGGGGGCGGGCGGGGCCAGGCCAAACGCTTTGAGCTTGCGGCGGCCTTCGGGCGTGATTCGGTTCGAGTTCCAGGGCGGGTCGTAGGTGATGGTCACTTTCACGTCGGCCAAACCGAGTTGGCGCAGGCGTTCCTCCATCGCGCCGCGCATCATCTCCACGGCGGGGCAACCGGCGAAGGTTGGCGTCATCTTCACTCGCACCGAGTTCTCGTCTACTTGCACGTCGGCAATCAAGCCCAGTTCGACGACGGACAGCGTCGGGATTTCAGGGTCGTGAACGTCTTGGAGGGCGGCGATGATTTGGGATTCGGTGATCATCTGGTCATCACTAATCAGTGAACAGTGATCAGTGAACAGTAATCAGAGGTGACTGATCACTGATTACTGTTCACTGCTTTTACCATTCCGCCTGCGGGTCAGTGCGATACACCAACTGCATGTCGTCCAGCAGTTTCGTCAAATGCTCGGTGTGCTGGCCGAGCCTGCCGCCGTAAATTGGCGGCGCTTCGACGATGATGACGCGCCCTTCGGCCAGCAGAGGGTCAATCATCGCCCGCCACCGGTCGCGCAGTTCGCTTTCGGGCGGCAGGATTCCATCGGCTACCAGGGCGGCTTCGTCGGGTGGCGGTTCGAACAGGCCGAGGGCGTAAGAATAAAGCGTGTCGAGCGCGGCTTGCAGGCGCAGGCGGCTTTCAATCGTGCCGTGGCCGAGATGCCTGATCCACGAGCGGGCATGCAGGAGATGATATTTCTCTTCGCCGATCAATTTGCGGGCCAACTGAGCCAGCGGCGCGTAGCCGGAATTTGTGAGGGCGGCCAGGCGCACGCTCTCGGCGGCGTCGTAGAAAAACTGGCGGGCGATGGTCGAAGCCCAGTCGCCCTTCGGCAGTTCACAGAGTTGGGCGCAGTGGAAGTCGTCGGCGTTGCGGGTGAAGGCCATGTCGTCGGGCTGGCCCGCGCCGAGGCCGGCGAGCAGGGTGTAATACGCTTGCGCGTGGCCGATCTCATCCTGGGCGATGGACGAAAGGGCGATGTCTTCTTCGAGGATGGGCGCGGTTCCGGTCCACTCGCTGTGGCGGTGGCCCATGATCAACTCGTCGTCGGCCAGGCGGAAGAGCAGGTTTTTGAGAGCTTCGTCGTTCATTCAAATATTTCTGTCAACGAATACGCTTCGCGAACGAATAAACGAATGTGTTGCCGAAGAGTTCGTTTATTCGTTGTGCGAAGCATTCGTTGACAGGCAGGCTGGTCATTCTATTTTGTCGCTTCTTTCTTTTTCTTCTTCACCTTATCGCCCACTTTGTAGCCAAACGCTTCGCGGTAACTCTTGTCGGTGGCATGGGCGAACATATCGGAGTCGGCGTAGTCGCTGGCGTGGATGTGGTCGGCGCGCACGACCCACAGGTTGACGCAGGCCATGCGCCGGGCATACTGCTCTTTCGCTAGAACCAACGCCATTTCAGCATCGGGCGCATGCACCGAGCCGACGTGAACGTGGTGCTCGCCGCGCGCTTTTTGGTGGAAGACTTCGAAGAGGGGCCATTGCGTATCAGACATAGGAACTACACCATCAAACGTCAAACGACAAACGACACGGTACTTTGACGTTTGTCGTTTCTTTCATTGAACGATTGGCGTCGCCTGTCTGTCCGCCGCCAGCGCCGCCCGCACCCAGGCGCCTTCTTCGTGCGCCAGGCGGCGGATGCCGAGCCTCTCGGCGTTGCACGGGCCGTCGCCGTTGATGACACGCTTGAACTCGCCCCAGTCCGGGTCGGAAAATTCCCACTCGCCGGTCGCGGGATTCTTCTTCAGGTTGGGATCGGGGACGGTGAGACCGAGTTCCCAAATTTTCGGCACGTACGTGTCCAGAAATTCCTGCCGCATCTCGTCGTTACTTCTGATTTTGACTTTCCAGCGCATGAGGATTTCGGTGTGGGCCGACATCTTGTCGGGCGGGCCGTGGAAGTGCATGATGGGCCGCCACCACCGGTTGAGCGCGTCCTGTAGCATGGCCCGTTGAGCCTTTGTGCCGCTGGCGAGCGTGATCACCGAGTCATAGCCGTACTTGAGATGGAACGACTCTTCATAGCAAATGCGCTTGAGGGCGCGGCAGTAGGGGCCATACGAACCTTCGGCGTTGGTGTTCTGGTTGATGATGGCCCCGGCGTCAATGAGCCAGGCGATCACGGCGGTGTCGGCCCAACTTGGAGTCGGGTAGTTGAAGACGTTGGAGTATTTGGATTTGCCAGAGAGCAGGTCGTCAATCATCTGCTCGCGGCTCTTGCCCAGGGTCTCGGCGGCGCGGTAGAGCAGTTGGGCGTGGCCGACTTCGTCCTGCACCTTGGCCACCAGTGCCAGCTTGCGCCCGAAGCCGGGCGCGTGCGGAATCCATTTGCCTTCGGGCAGAGCGCCCATGATCTCGCTGTGGGCGTGTTGCTCGATCATGCGAATCAACTGGCGGCGGTATTCGGCAGGCATCCAGTCGGGCGGCTCGATCTTTTCGCCGCGTGCGATGTGGGCCTCAAACTCGGCCAGCTTCTCCGGGTCTTCGCCCGCAATGGGGGACTGTTTGATGTCGGTGAAGGTTGTGGAACCGTACATTCGCGTATTGCGTATCGCGTATTGCGTAAACCGTAAATCTACGGAATACGCATTACGCAATACGTTCAAACCATTCGAGAGAGTCCATTCAACAACATATCCGCTAGAGTGCGGCCCACTTCTTCAGCCGTCAGCGGGCCGTCTGGCTTGTACCACTGGTGAGTCCAGTTGAGGGCCGAGAGGACGAGCAGGGCGGCGAACTTTTCGTCTACCGGGGCGAAGATGCCAGTGGTGATGCCGTCGCGCAAAATGGCGCGGAACAGGGCCTCGTATTCATCACGACGCTTTGCGAACCGGTTTCGCCGCCGGGTGCTTAAGTGCCGCCACTCGTTGAAGTACACCGCCGCCGCGTCCAGATTGCGGGTGATGACGCCGACGTGGGCGATGATGGCTTTGCGGAGTTTGAGTTGCGAAGGTTCGTCGGAAGTGGCGATAGGTTCGAGGGCAGCGAAGAACTCGTCAGCGGCGCGGCTGGCGATGGCCCACAGCAGTTCTTCCTTGCCGCCGATGTGGCTGTAGAGGCTGGCCCCGCGCACGCCCAGTTCGTCGGCAATGTCGCGCACGGTCGTGGCCAGATAGCCCTTCTGCCGGAAGAGGCGCTCGGCGGCGGCGGTGATTTGGGTCTGGCGGGTGAGGGTGTCGGTGCGGGTTGCCATGATGGTTTCCCTAATGGGTGTTAGGGAAAGGGTAGCATGGGAGGGGAAGGAATGTCAAGGCAAGTTCAAGCAATTTATCAATGCAGCGGCCTTAGTTTGAAAAACGGGTGGCAATTCCCATAACACCGATTCCAATGCTTGCCAGAGCCAGCGAAATTGTTAGCCAATTGGGCGTCAAGTTTTCAACAATCACTCCCACCAATTGAGGGCATGATGCCGATGGGCCAAGGTATGCTAAAACAACCAGCCCGATTATGCAAGCAAAAGCAGTAGCAAGCAAGAATTGAAGAGGAGAGATAACGGGCTTTGCTTTGCGATTAATAATAAAAACGGAAAGCCATATACCTATTTCAGTGAATACAGTTGCCCAACCAAGACGGTGAAGGAAGTTGTAAGTTTTTTGTGCGGACTCGCTTTGCCAATCGACTTTTCCAATACCACAAGTTGGGCTAAAACCTGGAAACAGTTCTCCCGTAAAAAGCATTGGCTGAGATTCCCAGAAACGGGCAACGATTTCCGACTGTTTGCCGATTTCTGGCATCACTGGAGCGTTGCTAGCTGGTTCTGTGGCAGGCGAATTGGTGATCAATCCAAGGGGACTGGGGCCGAGGAGGGGTCGAACAGTGAGAGTTACCCAGGGTAGAAAAAAGACGGTATATCCGAGCAACATGCTTATGAGAGTGTATGTTGTTGGATTGATAGAATGCTTTGACTGAGACTGCATATGGCTAAACTTAGGGCCTGTCAAAGAGCAACGTCGCATTTTGGGAGCGGCTTATTATGAGTCAGCCAAGAGGTGAGGTAGGGTTGGCCCTCTAATCCGCTAGGGACCTTGATTCACGCTTCACCTTTGCTCTGCGGGGGAAGCTCCTCAGCAGTGGCTGGGGAATTTTAGAAACAGGGTGGTGGGCGGATTAGAGCGGCCCCACTGCGCTCCCAACTCAAACTGCGGAGTGATAATACTCGCGGGTATTTACCGCGCCTTGCTGACGCTTCGGCGTTTGGCCGGCACCAGGGTGATCAACGCGCGAAGCGCCTTGTTGACGGCTTGAGAGTCGGGGAAATACTCGCGCACATCGGGTTCGAGCATCACCGCGCCATCGGCAAGAATGAAGTAACGAACACTAACCGTTCCATCCTCCTGGTAGACTTCGACTGTATGGCCTTGCTGATAGGCGCGATAACACTTTCCACGCACGCCCTTCTTGCTAGTCAAACGCATCTTTATTCCAACCTCTTCGTCATATACAACCCCTCCACCTCAAACCCCCGCTTGCGGTAATACTCGCGGGTGCCGATGGCCGAGATGACGGCCATTTTGTTGAATCCGGCTTCCCCGGCGAGTCGTTCGGCTTCGGTCAGGAGTTGCGTGCCGAGGCCTAAATGTTGGGCTTCGCCACTGCTGTCGTCGCCGAGGCTGAGGGCGGGGCCGTAGATGTGGAGTTCGCGAATCATGGCGGTGTCGGCGATTTCGGGGAGGTGGCCCTCACCCCCAACCCCCGCTTGCGCGCCGTTCGGAACAGCACCGAACAGGAGAGGGGAGTCGGCTCCCTCCCCTGTCGAGTGTTCTTCTCGACGGGGGAGGGCCGGGGTGGGGGCCGGGAGCGAGAGGCGTAGAAATCCTGCGACTTTGTCGGCGCTGGTGACGAAGGAGATGAAGTGCTCGACGCCGACGCGGGTTTCGTAGGTGAAGGTTTCAAGGTGCAGGTCGGCGGCCTCAACCGTTGCACCGCGCACTTCGCGGGCGCGCAGGCATTCGTATTTCTGGCCGCGCTCGCTAATCAGTCGTTCGGCATCCTGCCGCAGGTTGGAGCGCTTGCTCCCGGCGACAACGTTGGGGGCCGGAATGTCGCGAATGACGCGGTTGACCCGGCAGTAGCGCGGCACTTTCGTCAGGCAATCGGCGACGAGTTCGAGCAATTCGTCGTCGGTGTAAGGTGTGTACTCGCCTCTCTGCCAGTAGTCGTAAAGCTCGGCGTTGGCCAACAGCGAGCAGGGGTAAATCTTGAGTTCGTCGGGGCGCAGGCCGGGGTCGCTCCACAACTTCAGGAAATCGGCGCGGTCGGAGTCGGGCGTTGCGCCGAGCAGGTTGGGCATCCAGTGCAGGACGATTTTGAATCCGGCGGCCCGGAGCAGGCTGACGGCTTCCCGTGTTTGCTCGACGGTGTGGCCGCGTTTGTTGATCTCCAGAATGTGATCATCCAGACTCTGCGCGCCCATTTGCACTTTGGTGACGCCGAGATGACGAAGCCAGCGAATCTCGTCCCATGTCACATGGTCGGGCCGGGTCTCGACGACCAGGCCGACGTTGCGGTGGGCGGCGTTTTCGTTCCAGCGCTGCGCCTCTTCAAGAGAAGCGGAGTCGCGTCCATTCATCGCGTCGAGGCAACGCTGGACGAACCATTCTTGATAGTCGCGGCGGTACGACGACCACGTGCCGCCGAGGATGAGCAGTTCCACTTTGGCCGCGCTGTGGCCGTTGAGTTCAAAAGCGCGGATGCGGTTGGCGGTTTGGGCGTAGGGGTCGAAGTTGTTCTGCTCGGCTCGCATGGCGCCCGGCTCGTCGTGCAGGTAGCTCTTGGGCATGCGCACGTCGGTCGGGCAGAAGATGCACTTGCCGGGGCAGGGGTACGGTTTGGTGAGCACGGTGACGGGGGCCACGCCGGAGATGGTGCGCGTGGGTTTCATTTGCAGTCGCTTGAGGGTGTCGCGCTCGAAAGGAATGATGCCCGCCTCGCACAATCGCTTGTAAGCTTGTACGATGTGGTGCTTGCTGAACGCGCCGCCGCCGGGTTTGGGGTGGCGGCGGAGAAGGTCGCCCAAATCGTTGGCGGTGAATATCGGCAAGGCGCGCACGGCTTGCACGATGGGCAGGATGTGTTCATCGTGTTCGTCGTCGTGAAAATGCGTTTCGCGCCAGTGGGCGAGGTCAGAATGCATGAGGCAAGTATAATTCAAAACGTCTCTGCTAGTTTGGGCGACAAATTCAGCCACGAATTTCGCTAATTATCACGAATTGCTCTTGGGCAAACAAATTCGTGTGAATTCGTGTAATTCGTGGCAAAGACCAGTGGATTTTATTCAACTCAATCGTGACTTCTACAACTCCTTCGCCGCCGAGTTCTCCGACTCGCGGGCGGCGATCAACCCTGGCATCCGGCGGGCGCTGGCGATGTTGGATTGCGCTTCGGTGCTGGACGTGGGTTGTGGCGATGGACGGGTGAGCCGGGTTTTGCCGGAGAGGGGCAACTACGTGGGTCTCGACTTCAGCGCCCGACTCATCGGGCGGGCCGCCTCTGAAAAACTACCCTTTGTTCTGGCCGATGTTTCCGACTCGCTTCCCATTGCCACCGGCGCTTTCCCGACCCTCATCTGCTTTGCCGTTCTGCATCATTTGCCGGAGCGAGAGTCGTTCGTGCGCGAATTGGCGCGAGTGGTCAAGCCGGGCGGGCGGGTGGCGCTCTCCGTCTGGCAGTTCACGCACAGCGAGCGAATGCGAAAGAAGATCGAGCCTTTCGCTCGTTGAGATGTTTCGTTCGGATGGGCGCTCGAACGATCTTTCGCTTTACGTCGTCCTTGAGGCGCAGTAGTTAGGGCTGTGGCGTGGCCTGCTTGGGGGGCTTGTTGGCCTTGCGGAAGTCGCGCACGGCCTTGCCAAGAGCTTTGGTGGCGTCGCGCAGAGTCTGCCGCGCTTCACGAAGGGCCGCGCCGGCGCTCTCCAACGTTGCTTTCGCCTGATCGGCGTCGGTCACTTTGCCGCTGTCGTCGAAACCGGCGTGGGTGTCCACAATGCCTTGCGCTTCGTCGTGCTTGGCCTGCGCCTCGTCAATCTGCTCGTTGAACGTTGCCAGCGCGGCTTCGAGCGCAGAGGTGTCTTTGCCCTTCGCCTTCAATTCATCAATCAGGGTTTGCGCTTTGTCTGCGCCCGACTGGGCCTTATCAATGTTGGCCTGCTGAGTCTCAAGCCGCTCCTGGAGTTTCTGGAAGGCCTTTTCCAGGCGGGCGTTGGCGTTGCCCTGCGGGGGCGTGCCCTCTTGGGCGCGGGCGGCGGAAACAGGGGCGGCCACGATTCCGGCCAGGGCAATGGCGCAGGCGGCGAAGCCGGTGACGACGAGAGAGAGAATTTTGGTGGTGATAGTTTTGGTGATCATTTTTCGTTGCTCCTTATATTTGAGATGCTTCAACTATAGGAGCAACATGTTTCCTTCACACTCTTCTCTTGTAAAAAGCCTGTAAAACGGGTTAGCCGACTCTAAGAACTTTGGTCTTCGTGCCTTTTCAACGCTTCCTGCAATTGCTGTTGGCGGATGCTCATCGTCAGGTCGCCGCGGGTGCGTTCGGTGACGCCGCGCACCAGGTCGGTGGTGCGGCGCAGGCCGCCGGTGATGGCGTCCGGGTAGTCAATCGTCACCAGTAGGTTGTAAATTTCGTCCATCGCTTCCAGCAGGCGCTCGGCTTCGGCGGAGTGGTCGTGGCGGATGATGTCGAGACAGCGGCGGCGCATTTCGCTGGCGGCCTCGCCGAGGCCGTTGAGGTAGGCGGCATATTCGACGCCGATGGCTTCCGGTTCGGGCAGAGGCTCGTTGGCGATCAGGGCCAGCACGATGTTGGCTTCGGCGAACTCCTTGAGCGCGTCCTGGGTGTAACCGGCGTGATACAGATCAGGATAAGCAACCAGGTCGGCGCGGATGGCGTCCACGATCTGGCGGGCCTGGGCGAGCAGGGCGCGGGCCTCGTCGCGCTCGTCGCGGTGGGCGGCGCGGATCGAGTTGGCGCAGAAACGGATGAGCGAACGCGAACGCTCAAGTGCTTTGTCGCGGGCGGCGTTCTTGGCGGTGAAATTGTCACGAATGCGGGAGGCGATTTGGTCTAAGTTGTTCATGGTTTTGACAACGGATGTAACGGAGATAACGGATGATTATTTCGATTTGGTTTGGCGAGCTATGAAAGCTGGAGAGGCTTGCACGGCCAGGGATGGGAAGAGACGCTTCTGTTGTAGTCGGGCGGCGCCGAAGTTGATCAACAGGCCGACAGGTAAACCGGATGCCGCTAGATAAGAAAGCACTTGTTGTTCATGAATTGGCGCAAGGGTTGCAACTGCCTTGAATTCAAGCACTACCGTTCGTTCAACCACAAAGTCCAGCTCAAACTTTCCTACAATCTGTCCTCGGAAAAATATCTCTATGGGGAACTCACGGTCGTGTTGCACCTTCTCGGCTTTCATCAGCATTTCCATTGCCTTTTGGTAAAACTCTTCCGGGAATCCTGGCCCAAGTTCATTATGAACAGCCATCGCCAACCCGATAACCTTGTAGGTCAAAGCATCATGAGGCGTGATTATTTTAGCCATGATTTTTCTCCCATCCGTTCAATTCGCTAAATCCGTTGACCCTCATTCGGGCTTGGGCGGTTTGAAGAGCTGGTCGGCCAGACCGGTGGGGAGGATGATGGGGCCGAACTGGGCCTCGTATTTCGCCAGGTTGTCGCCCAGCGCCTTGTGCAAAACTTTGGCGTTCATGGGCGTGAGGATGATGCGGGCCACGATCTTGGATTTAGGCGTGTTGGGCAGGACGCGGGCGTAATCAATGATCACTTCAGACGGGCTATGGGTGATGATGGCAAAGTTGGTGTAGATGGCGTCGAGATTGATGGGTAGTTCCAGTTGAATTTGTTGGGGCGGCTGAGGGGCCGGGGCGGGCGATTGGGAGGGAGAAGGCTGATCACTCATGGCAATTTCCAATTCTTCGTAAAAGGAAAAACAGCCGCCGGTGGTGTGCCGACGGCTGTTAGGGCTGTGTTTATGAGTGGCGGCTGAAGTTTAGAAGGGGATGTTCTCTTCGTCGGTGGGGGCATCGTGTATAACAGGCGCCCCTGGCGCGGCGGCCTCCCCGTCGCGTTGACCGCCGAGGAACCTCACACTCTCAGCCGTGATCTCGAATGACGAGCCGCTGGTGCCATCCTGCCGAGTGAAAATCTTGGGGCCGCCAGTGGCTTTGTCGGCATTGAGCCGCCCTTCAATCAGCACCGGTCTCCCCTTTTTGAGATACTGATTGCAAGTTTCGGCCTGCTTGCCCCACACCGACACCCGGAACCAGGTTGTTTCCTCAACCTTGTTGCCGCCCTTGTCGGTGTACTTGCGGCTGGTCGCCACGCTGAAGCTGGTGACGGCGTCCCCGTTGGGCGCGTAGCGCATCTCCGGGTCTTTTCCCAAATTGCCTGCGATAATGATTTTCTGGTACATGGTAAGTCTCCTTGTGTAAGTTACCACCTGCCTTGTGCAGGTGGGTCAATTGGAATGCACCTATAGTACGACTGTATTGAGCGATTGTCAATACAGATGTTCTAATTTTTGGGCCTGAACGGCCCGAAAAACCATAGGTAAAACAGGCCAATGCTGACCAGTGAGCCGACCAGGTTGTAAACGGCGTCCAGTTCGCCCACCGTGAAGACGGCGGGGGTGATGAGCGCGCCGCCTTTGTAGTTGGCGAACAGGGCGGTGAACAGGTTGTTGCCAGCGTGGACGCCGAGCGCCAGTTCGAGGCTGTTGTCCTTGAGCGACACCCAGGCCAGGAATGTGCCGAAGCTGAAATAAAACAGAACCAACAGCCAGAAGTTGACGGCGACTTCTGGGTTGGCAAGGTGCGGCAACATGAAGAGGAAGCCGGACAACAGGCTCAACACAACCGGATTCTTGATGAGCAGGCCGAAGCCTTGCAGAAGGTAGCCCCGAAAGAAAAACTCCTCAGCCGTCGTTTGAATCGGGATCAGAATCACGGAGGCGATGGCAAACGGGATGAAGCGGGCGAGGTCGAATTCGAGTTGATAACGGCCAGGATACAGAATCGACTCGACTGCCGACATGGCCGCCGCCAACAACCCCCAAACCAGGAATCCCTGCCCGACCCGTTTCCAGTTGACGGCGCTGGCCGCGGTGATCAATGTTCTTGGGGGCCGCCGATGAATCAGGATCACGGCGATGATGACGCCGACGAGGAAGATCACGAAGCTGATCATCAACAGAAGAAACGACCACAGCGGATCGACTCCGATAAGCTGGCCGGTGTTTAAGTCAACGTCGGTGGCCGGGTTACCATCGGCTTTGAGAATGATGACAGCAGCGACAAGCGGAAGCGAGCCGACGATGAGCCAGACGAACAGAATAAATGGCACGGCGATCAAAAACCGCCACCATTGATTCTTTCCCTGTTGAGCAACATCCAGATAAGACATCTTGCTCCTTGAGTCAAACGCCCGGCGCAAGAGCCGGGCATTTGATGGTGACCGTTGAGTTTTAGCCGGCCGAAGCTTTGGGCATGTAGGGCATGATAGCCTTTGCCAGGTTCATCGTCGGCATGGTCTGCAACCACACCCGGCCCGGCCCGCGCAGGGTTGCCAGGAACAGCCCCTCGCCGCCAAACAGGATGTTGGTCATGCCGCTCACCATCTCGATGTCGAAGTTCACCGTCGGCTCGTACATCGCTACATGGCCGGTGTCGGCCTTGAGCACCTCATTCGGGCCGAGCGTGTATTCCATGATCTCGCCGTCGAGGCAGACAAAGGCGACGCCTGGCCCGGTGAGCTTTTGCATGACGAAGCCCTCTCCGCCAAACAAGCCCGCGCCCAGCTTGCGCCGGAAGTGAATGTCCAGCCCAACGGTTTTTTCGGCGCACAGGAACGCCGACCTCTGGGCGATCATCTGCTGGCCGTCGGCAAGCGTCACCGGAACAATCTTGCCGGGGAAGTCGGAGGCGAAGGCCACTGTGCCTTTGCCGCCCTGGCTGGTGTACTCGACCAGAAAGAGCGACTCGCCGCTGACGGCGCGCTTGAGCACACCGCCCAGGCCGCCGCCGCGTCCGCTGGTCTTCATCACGATGTTGCCGCTCATCCAGGCCATGCCGCCGCTTTCCGAGTAGACGGTCTCGCCGGGATCGAGTTCCATGATCACCGCTTGCAACGTTGTGCCGATGATCTTGTACTCCATGCCCGTTTGCCCCTTGCCACTGGCTGTGACGGTGGGATCGGGCAGATCAAGTCGTTGTGGATTGGTCATTGTTAGTCTCCTTATTTCCAGAGTCGTAACTACCATCGATCTCTCTTAGAACGCTGATGAACGCGGATAAAACGCTGATCTTCGCTGATTTTCAAAAAACATCGGCGTAAATCTGCGGCAAATCTGCGTAATCTGCGTTCCAATTTCCTACTCGTGAGTAGTTTTTGGGTCTGACTTAATCGCCGTTCTCAACCGCCTTCTTCATCATTTCAATCACCTCAGCCAGTGGTTTGGCCTTCAGGTCTTCGCCGGAACGCAGGCGAACCGCCACTGCGCCCGCCTCGGCCTCTTTGTCGCCCGCTACCAGCATGTAGGGAATCTTTTGCAGTTGCGCGTCGCGAATCTTGGCCTGCATACGTTCACTGCGCGAGTCCACTTCCACCCGGAAGCCCTGGGCCTTCAACTGCTCGGCCACTTTGTTGGCATACTCGGCGTGGCGGTCGGCGATGGGAATGATCATTGCCTGCACCGGCGCGAGCCATACCGGGAACGCGCCCGCGAAGTGCTCGATGATGACGCCCAGGAACCGTTCCGTCGAACCCGTGACGGCCCGGTGCAGAAGCACGGGCGTGTGGGCCTGGCCGTCCTCGCCAACGTACTCACAACCGAGACGAGCCGGTTGAATGAAGTCTACTTGAATCGTGGATAACTGCCACTCGCGGCCTAAAACGTCGCGGGCCAGGAAGTCGGCCTTGGGGCCGTAGAAGGCGGCTTCCCCTTCGACAGCTTCGTACTCAACGCCGTTCGCGTCGAGTGCGGCCTTGAGGGCGTTCGTCGCCAGCGTCCACTTCTCGTCGTCGGCCACGAATTTGCCTTCACTGCCGCGCAACGAGAGGCGCACACTGTAATCCGTGAACTTGTAGCGGCCCAGCACTTCGCGAATGAGGTTGAGGCAGAGGGTGAACTCCTGCTCGATCTGATCCGGGCGGCAGAAGATGTGGCAGTCGTCCTGCGTCAGGGCGCGCACGCGCGTGAGGCCGCTCAACTCGCCTGTCTTCTCGTAACGGTAGAGCGTGGCGAACTCGGCGAAGCGCAAAGGCAGTTCCTTGTGCGAATGCAGGCCCATCTCTTTGTAAAGCGTCATGTGGCTGGGGCAATTCATAGGCTTGAGGCGGAACGTCACGCCCTCGTCTTCCATCGGCGGGAACATCGAGTCCTTGTAGTTGTCGTAGTGCCCCGACTTCTTGTACAGGTCCTCTTTCACCAGATGGCCCGTCCACACATGTTGGTAGCCATACCTCGTCTGCGCCTCGCGCACATACTTCTCCATCTGGTAGCGCAACATCTCGCCTTTAGGTGTGAAGAGAGGCAGGCCGGGGCCGACGTCGTCGGAGAGGTAGAACAGGCCAAGCTCTCTGCCCAGCTTGCGATGATCGCGCTTCTTAGCCTCTTCGAGTTTCCAGAGATACTCTTCTAACTCTTTCGCCGTCTTCCAGGCCGTGCCGTAGATTCGTTGCAGTTGCGGGCGCTCCGCGTCGCCGCGCCAGTACGCGCCGGCGATGCTCATCAGCTTGAAGGCCGAGGGGTTGATCTTGCCCGTGTGCTCCACGTGCGGCCCCCGGCACAAGTCCGTGAACGTGTCGTGCGTGTAGAACGAGATGACCGGCTTTTCTGTGGTTGGGTTGCCGTACTCGTCCACGCCACCCTTGTCCAGCCCGTCAATCAGCTCCAGCTTGTAAGGCTGATCTTTGAACTGGACGCGGGCCTCGTCGGCGCTCACTTCCTGGCGCGCGAACTTGTGGTTGCCGCCGATGATTTGCCTCATGCGCTTCTCAATGGCTTCGAAGTCGTCGAGCGTGAGGGCGTGCGGCAGGTCGAAGTCGTAGTAAAAGCCGTTTTCAATGGGTGGCCCGATGGCGATCTTGGCCTGGCCCGGCTCGAACAGTTCGCTCACAGCCTGGGCCATCACGTGCGCCGCCGAGTGGCGAATCTTGTAAAGCTCCGACTCTTCGTAGCGTTCTTTCGGTTGGTTGGGCATTTTTGATCTCCTTCAGTAGAGCGATTTGGCAAATCGCTCTACGAACAATTGGGTTTCTCTGCCGAACCGCTTTAGCAAACATGGCGCGGCCCGGCAGAGGCGCGGTTCACAGCCTTTGCCGGGGCCGCTTGATAGTGTTGGTGTTGGGGTTAGTCATATTCCCTCCTTTTGCCGTCCTTCGCCGAATGTGCTAGACTCTCGGCAAGGTAAAAGAATGACAATTGTAAGCGCTCCGTTTACGCCTCAGACATATTCGCCCACTGCCCAGACTGAGCAGGAACTGGCCTACGAACTCCTCAGCGAACAAGTGTGGAGCGAAGAGGCTTACCTGGTCTTTTCAGAAGCCTTTAACCGCCCGATGGAACTCTCGAACGGCCGACTGGTGGTTTTGCCTATGCCAACCCTGACTCACCAACGCATTCTGAAGCGTTACATCAATCTTGTGACTGACTGGCTGAAAGAGAACAACATCGGCGAGGTTTTGTTCGCGCCTCACCCTGTCCGCCTGTGGCCGGGCAAATACCGCGAGCCGGACTTTATGTTCTGGCTCAATGAGAATCGTGACCGCATGGGCGAACGAGAAAGTGGGCCGCCCGATTTAGCAGTAGAAATCATTTCACCCAGTAACGAGCCGCACGACACAGAAACGAAGTTTCGCGAATACGCCCAGGCCGGCATTCCTGAATATTGGATCATCAACCCGCAGGCTCGCCGCGTTTCCGTTTACACTCTTGACGGTCGGACGTTCAAGCTTTCGGGACAGTTCAACTCCGGCGACCACGCCCGCTCAATTCTTCTCAACGGCTTCGAACTTGCGGTAGACGACCTGCTTTCCGCCGAAAGCTGATCACTCGCATTTCATCCCCACATTCTCGGCCAGCATATTACAGAACAACGCCCCTTGCTCAATGGCGTCGTCCAATGCCAGATGCGTGTGCGGCAGTTGGTCGAACCAGCGCTTCGGCATGTTGTCCTTCGTCGCCTCGCGGTATTCCTTCCTCAACAGCGCCATCGCATACGTTTTGATATCCAGCGCCGAGTGCGAGAACGGGCTTTCGCCCGTGAACTTGATGAGATACCAGTAGACGAACATGAAGTCGTAGGCCGCCGGGTAGGCCACGAACACCGGTCTGCCCGGCAATCGCTTCAACCACGTCAGGTAATTCTTCATCGCCACATGCGGCGGCAACAACTCTTTTCGGCAAGCGTCCCAGGCCTCGGCCTGGGTCTGCCACCAGGCCATGGTCTCCGGGTGGCCCGACGCGCCGGGCAGTGTCTCCAGGTTGGCCGCGAATGTGCTCACCAGCGTTTTGTTCGGCAGGTAAGCCGCCGAGGCAAAGCTGAGCATGGAGTGCGGCCCCGGAATCGGGCCATCGGCTTCGATGTCGGTGCTGACGTAAATTTCGGGCATGGTTCACCTCACGCCAAGACGCGAAGAGCGCAAAGGAAAGAAAGGAAACGAAGGGAAACCTTTGCGGGTTCAATGGCACAAAACAAAAGCTCTCGCCCCAAGTTTGGGGCGAGAGCTTCCTCACGCGGTTCCACCCAATTTAGTCGGGTGGTCGAGTGGTCAATTGGTCGAATAGTCGAGCAACACGCTGACTACCAGACCACGAGACTACTGGACGACCAGACCATCTCTTGCGGCTGTAACGGGCCGGCCCGTTTCCCTTACTAGGTTGGGCGAAGGAATTGCGCCCCTACGTTCAGGGTTACGCTTGCGGGTGGTTTTGGCTGTTGCTTTGCCGGCGGTGGCTCTCAGTCCGTGGCCGCCGCTTCCTGTTGCACGCTCAACAGTTACTCGTCCCGGTCAACGCGTTTCAATTCTCTAATTCTCCAATTTGCCAATTCTCTTTTGATGGGAGAATTGGAGGATTGGAGATTGTGTGGGCGGTATAGGACTTGAACCTACGACCTTTGCTATGTCAAAGCAACGCTCTAACCAACTGAGCTAACCGCCCGAAGTGTTTGCATTATACAGAGTCAGTGGGGGTTTGACAACCTGCTTTTGCGCCCTGAGCGAAGTTGAAGTGCTACACCGGCCTCAGCACCCGGTCTTCGCGCAGTTTCTTGAACATCGTCATCGTTCCCGGCGGCTGCGACTCTTTCACGGCTTCGCGCCAGGCAGTGATGCTGATGCTATCGGCAGTGATTGGCTCGTAGCCGGCGCCGGCGAAGGCGGCTTTGGCCCCGTTGCCAAGATCGGGCTGAACAAACACAAAGGCGGCTTCACTCTGTAGTTCCTGCGATGCCGCTTCAATCGTGTCCAACATCGGGCCGATGACCACATCCGGCGGCACGCTGTTGAGCAGGTGAAGGTCGTCCACCCGCGTCACCAGGTTTTCCACCTGCCACCCGGCCAGCGCGCCCAGGGTGTTGTTGACGTGCGCCAGCACAAACGCCTTTTGCCCAAAGAGGGCCATGATGTCGGCGCGGGTGAGCGAACTCTTTGCCGTTTGATTAATAAAGTTGGCGATGGCGGCGGCGTCTGCCGGTTTGCCTTTGCGAATGGCGACAGCGGGCGCGGCTCCGACCCTGGCCGGGGTGGCTTGGGGAGCCGCCTCGGCCTCCTCGGCCTTTTGTTTTTGCGCCGTCGGCACCAGCTTGTTCCATGCGCCCTGCACCTGCGACCAGGTATCTTCAAACGACCCCATGTTCTGAATGACGATGGTGGCCTTGGCCATCTTCTCGGCTTGTGCCGACTGGGCGGCAATGCGCAAGCGGGCCTGCTCAATCGTCATCCCGCGTTTCTGCATCAGCCGCACCACCTGCATCTCTTCGGGCACGCTCACCACCCACACTGAGTCACAGAGGGCGGCCAATTCACCCTCCAGCAATTTGATGGCTTCGATGACGACGACGGGTTGTTTGGCGCGGGCGGCCAGAATGTTCACTGCCTGGCGGACGATGGGATGAATGATGGCTTCAAGCTTGGCCAGGGCCTTGGGGCTGGAGAAGACAATGTTGCCCAGGGCCTGGCGATCAATCTGGTCGTCACTGCCCAGAATGAACTGGCCGAACGCCTGCACCACCTGGTTGTAAGCCGGGCCGCCCTTGGCCATGGCCTGATGCGAGAGGCCGTCGGCGTCAATGCCGAACGCGCCCAGATGCTCCAGCATCTTGCGCACCACGCTCTTGCCGGTGGCAATGTTGCCGGTCAGACCGATGACGTATTTTCCGGGCCATTGGCTCATGGGCAGTATTCTATCTTTCGCGAGAATGAGAGTCAAGCAATCAGACGCCAAGTGTCGGGCCAGATACTTGGCGTTTGATTTAAGGCCGCTGTGCCCGAAAGACGTTGTTTCCGGCGGCGACGAAAATATCCTTATTCGAGCCGATGGCAATTGCCGTCATTGCTTCGGGCAGAACTGCCTCAGGCTTTTGCTGGCGTTGCAGAACCAGCTTCAGGCTCAGTTGATAAACGCCATTCAATCCCTGATCGAGCAGGTAGAGCGAAGGCTCCGGCGGCGGGTCGTAGAACAAGGCTCTGGGCGCGATCATGTCTTGCAGACGGTCGCCGCTGGGGCGGCCCGGCCGCGAGTCGGAGTAGAGCGCGTTTTCAACACAGCTTGGCTCCAGCGTATTTGGGTCGCGGGCGCAAAAGGTGAGCCGCCCGTCGGCCCGCAGAATGTAAATATCGCCCTGAGCGATGGTGAAGCTGACGGCGCTTGAAAGATCGAAGACCTGAGTGGTGAAGTAATTCTTGGGCCGGTCAGAGAACACGCCGCCCACGCGATCATACGACCAAATCTGGTTGCCGCCCGGGTCGAGCACGTACAGCCGGTCGGCGTAAAGTTCAATGGCTTGTGGCGACTTCCAGCCAGAGTCCGGCGGAATTAAACCGGAGGCTTCGGGCAAAGTGCCATCGGGCTTGCAGTACATTAGGTCGCCGTCGGCGTCCATCGCCAGCAGGGCGGGCTTGCCCACAATGTTCGGCGTGTTGAGCCAGACGATGTCCACGATGTGGGTGATGTTATACGAGCCGACCGGCCCGGCGCTACACTCGAAGCCCCGGTCAACGCTGAAGCGGTCGGCTTCGGTGAGCAGGGCGCGGTAGACTCGCCCTTGCGACGAATCGAGGGCATACACTTCGTTGCCGTTGACGACCAATTCGGTGAGCGTGGCATCCGGGGCCAGGCCGCCCTGAATCAGCGGCTCGAACGCCAATCGTTGGACGTTGTCCACTGCGTCCAACGCCTGCTGGGCCTCGGCGCGCAGGGCCGCCGACTCGGGGCGTCCGGCATAAATGATGTCGGCCTGATTCAAAAGAGAGAGCGTGGTTTCCCAGTGTGGCTGGGCGGCCAGCGGGTCGGGCGCGGTGCGGGCCAGGCTAGCTTCCAGTTTCGCGGCCTCCAGATATTCTCTGAACTCCTTGTCGCGCCCGCGCTGGACGTAGACAACGCCGACCAGCAAACCGATCAGGATCGGAGTCAGGATCGCCACTGCCATCAAGACCGAGTTTGGAATGCGAAGGTCGCCGGCGCGGAGGCCGCCTTCCGGCAAAACGCGGCCCAGCAAATTGCTGCTGGAGCCGGAGAGGGAGCCGCCCAGCGACGAGAAGCCGCGCTTGAGTGAAGCATCAAGGTTGGCGAGAGGCAGGCCGGTGAACCAACGTTTGAGGCGCTCGCCCAGTTCGCTTAGGGTTGTCTTGAGATCAAAGCGCTTCGATTCCTCGTCGGCTTCAACCGGCTCGGCGTTCTCGTCTTCCTCAAACTCGTAAGCATGCTCGCCAATTTGAACGACAGCCGGGAGCGTATTCGAGTCAGGCGCGGAGGCGGCTTCCACTTCGACGGATGAGGAGTCGCCCATCGCCGTCGAGGCGCGCACCCGCGATATAATTCCAGCCAACGCCGAGGTGTCGGACTCGGAAACCGGGATTGCTTCCATGACCGGCTCCGAGGCCGGTTCAGCCGCCACTGGTTGGGGAGCGGATTCCGGCATCGTCACCGCCGTCGGCGGCTCAACCGACGCTTTCACCAACGGCTCGGCGGGCGGCAGCGGCGCGGCAGTGATCGCGCTTCGCGGCCTGGCGGGCGGAATGCCTTCGGCTACGAAACGAGCGACGAGCACACACGCCTCAGAACCGGAGAGCCGGGTGAGGCGGGCCACCGCCGACTCGAGCGTGGCGCTGGGCAGATTGGTAAAGGACGTGGATTCCCATGCCGCCGGCGCGGCGCGAGTGAGTAAGACATAATCGGCGGCGGCGACTGAGGTGTGAAAGTATTGCACGTCGGGCATTTGCCCCAGGCCGAGAGGCCGCGAGTCGCGTGAGGCGGCGGGGAAACGTTCGACGGCGTTGGCGTGCAGAATGATCACCTGCCCTGGCCCCGATTGCGCCACGTAGAGTTCGTTGCCGCGAAGCACGGCGCAACTCAGCCCGCCCGAGACGGCGTCCACGCCGAGCAGGCGGTTAGTGTCGAGCAATTTGCTGTTGAGGGCGCTGATGGCGGCGCGGGTGGCCGCCGTCACCGAGCCGGGTGTGCCAAAGTACACGCTGGCAATGTGGTCAAGCCACTCGGCTTGCAAGGGCGAGTTCATGTAGAGTCCCAGGAGCAACATGTCGCGGTCGCGGCTTCGGGCGGCGCGGCGGGGCGCGGCTCGCACGGCAAAGCCGGGCGGAACTTCAGTCTGGCGAACGCCGTCAATCAAATGCACGTAAGCTACATCGGCTTCAAGGGACATTGCGGGTAATTCTACGGTCACAAGGCTCATAACACAAGTCGGGTAATGTCTTTTAGTGCGGTCGTAAGGGCGAAGCATTCGGGCGAATTGTTTGGCGAATAGCAAACTTTCCTTCCGAATGCTGCGCCCCTACCAGGATCAACGGATTGATGGACGAACAACCTCAACCAACACAAAGACAGCCAGCCCGGAAACGTTCCGGGTGTATTCATTTTTTGACCATTGCTCTGGCCTGGGTGGTGGGCGCAAACATTTGCCTGACTCTGGGCTTCATCGGCGTTTACTGGCGGACTCGCTCTCAGGCTCTGGCCGCCAACGAGACTCCGCCGCCGCCGCTCGAAGTGTTGCAGACGATAGTGCCGGGGGTTTCCGGGCCAACCATTCGCGAGCCGACTCCGGTTCCCACCGCCACGCTAGTTCCATCAACCGGCGTGGTCAACATCCTGCTCATGGGCAAGGACGAGCGTCCCGACGAAGCCGGTCAGCCCACCCGCACCGACACCATGATGGTGCTTCGTGTTGACTTTGATAATCAAACGGCCAAATTGCTGGCTCTGCCACGCGATGTGTGGGTGGCCCTGCCCAACCTGGAGGCCTACAAGATCACCGAAGGCCGAATCAACACTGCTTATTACTACGGCGAACTTTACGATTTGCCCGGCGGCGGCCCGCGCGAAGCGATGGACGCTGTGACTCTCAACTTCGGCATCCCGCTCGATCATTTCGCCCTCGTCAACTTTCAAGGCTTTGTCAACGGCGTGGACGCGTTGGGCGGCATTGACATTGAGGTGCCAAAGCGCATCTACGACGACAAATTCCCGACCGACGATTACGGCTTCATGACTCTGATCGTCGAGCCTGGCCTCCAGCACATGGATGGCCTCACTGCCTTGCGTTACGCCCGCACTCGCCATCAGGACAACGACACCGAGCGCATCAAACGCCAGCAGTTGGTTCTGCTCGCCATCCGCGACAAGGCCATCGGTGTTGACGCTGTTTCGCGCCTGCCGGAGCTTTACACTGCCGCCGCCGGCACGTTCGAGACCGACTTGACTCTGCCGCAACTCGTTTCCTACGGCTTGACGGCGCAGAAAATTGACCGCTCGCGGATCACAACTTACGCCATTGACCAGACTTATCTGGCGGCGTGGGTCACGCCCGGCGGGGCGAACGTCTGGATCCCTCAACGTGCAAGTATCGGGCCAGTTGTAGAAGCGTTTTTGGCGACGCCGTAAGACCTGCTGAAAGAGGAGCGAGGAGAGAAGAGAGAGGGGTGGCAATCGCTACGCTCTTCTCTCTTCTCTTTTCTGTTTACAGCCACCTTCGTTGTCGCAAATACCACACCAGCGCGGCGGTGAGGGCGACGCCAAAGGCAATGACCACGTAGAACGACGCCGGATGTTCCTTGAACGGCAAAACGACGTTCATACTAAAAATGGTCGAGAGCAAGGTGAGGGGCAGGGTGAGGACGGTGATGATCGTCAGCACTCTGACGACTTCATCAATGCGGTGCGAGGCCAGAGTGTCAATCGTGTCCGAGAGGCCGTCCACCACTTCGATGTGCTCGTCGAGCATGGACTGGGTTTGCTTGAGCCGGTCATTGATGTCGCCCCAGTAGAGAGTCAAATCGTCGTGAATGAAGGGCCAGTTGCCGGTGGCCAGGGAGGCAATCACATCCAATTGCGGCCTAAGGATGCGGCGCAGGGCGATCAGTTCGCGGCGGACGAGGGCGATCTCGTTGAGGATGTGACGGGTGTCATTGCTGAACAAATTGTCTTCGATATGGTGAATCTCGTGGTCGAGGCGCTGGACGAGAGGGAAGTTATAGCCAATAAACGCATCGAGCAGGTGATAGAGCAGGGGGCTGGCCCCGCGCCCCATCAGACGTTCACGGGCGTCGGCGTCTTTCTGGGCCTGGGTGAAGAGATCGTCGAGCGGGGGAAGTTGGCCGCTGTGTGAGGTGACGAGCGTACCTCGGGCGACGAAGATGTCCACTTCCACCGGGCGGGAGAACTGGGCCTTGTCGTCATGAACCGGCATTTGCACCACCATGAACAGGTAATCGTCGTGATGGTCGAGCTTGGGGAACTCCAATTCGCTCAGGCAGTCTTTGAGATTCAGGGGATGAAACTGCGGGTAGCGGGCGCTGAGTCCGTTAATATCGTCTTGCGTCGGCTTGACGATGTTGGTCCAGGTGACGCGACCGTGAGTGAGGAGGGAAGTTGGCATTGCAGGCTGGAGATTAGAGATTGGGTTTACAGCGGCGCTCGTTCATTTACCAGCGGCGCACCAGAGGGACTTCAACTGTGTAGTCCGCGTTCAATTTGGTAATGACTCTGCGCCGGGTCATTTGGTCGAGAGCTTTGAGTGTTGCAGAGTCGGCGTT
>JACPWC010000113.1 GCA_016197225.1 Chloroflexota bacterium | reverse complement strand
TACGTGAATGTGACGATAAAATTGCTTCCGCAAAAACCTGAGCCAGTTTTATTGGCGCAGATTTTTAGCCAAGTGGCCCGTCTGGGTCGCATTCACATCGCTCAACCCTCCTTCGTCCCATCGTAATGGCGAAGGTATTGATTATAGAAAACCAAGAATCCGCCCTGTAGCCCGAGTTTATCTACACCTGTAGCTATAGTTTCCGCATCGGCGTCCGATACGCCAATAGATGTCAATAGTCCTTTATCTCGTTGTATTGCCCAACAACTCGCCCATGAAATGCCACCATCGCCAGTGCTTTCTGAGATAAAGTCGCTCGTGCCAGAGCACTCTGTTCGATGCCCCGTCGGGTCCACATACTTCAGCGGGTTGTTGTACACATACGAATAGCGGTTCAGGCTTTGCGGATACTTCCAATCCGGCACCACCGTATCCGCGCTCAAGAAACGTCCCAGTTTGCTTGAGTAAAACCTTGCGCCGTAGCTGTAAATGCCACCAAGCCCTACGCTCAACTGCCCCGTGAAAAGATGGTCAGTCTTCAAGTCGGCGTTCGTGATGCGGCTCTCGCCAAAGGGATAATACCGCTGTTCGCCGCCCGTGCCAATGTTGCCGCTCGAGGTCAGCCGCACGCTGGCCGAGCCAAGATGGTCGCCTACCATGTAATACACGTTATTCGACGTGCCTACGATTTCTAAACGATAGGCTCCCGCTGGATAGTAGCTGGTCTTCTTCGTCGCGACATTTGCGGCGCTGTACTCCACTTCGTACAGGCCGCCAACGTACACCGTGTACGTGCCGTTGGGGTTGACCTTCTTGATGAGATTGCCGTCGCCGTCGTAGACGAATGTCGTCGTCTGCCCGCCAACAGTGACGGATGTCAAACGATTCTCCGCATCAAAGTTCTGCGTATACGTCGAGCCGCCTTCCACGCGCGTCGTCATGTTGCCGTTGGCGTTGTGGGCCAGGCCGGTCATCGAGCCGTTGATGAAACGACCGCCGACACACTACAACAAAACATTTCGCCGAGTCAAGCTTGGCCAAAAATTTTAAGCCGACTCAGTACATTGTCACGTATTTGTCACAGTACACTATCACGTTTCATATTACGTGTTTGCAAAACATGATGCCGCCACTACAGTCTTCCTAAACCATCAACGCTTTCAGCAAAACAATCAGGCCTGGTCATCCGAATAAAAAAATCCGCGTTTCATCAGCGTTATCCGCGTCCCGATCTGCCACGCCCGGCGCGAAACACCGACTTTTAGGAAAACCCTCGCGCCAATCGGCCAAGTCGAGCATTAATCAATGTTCTGTGGTAAACTTTTGCCACACTGTGTTGTTGAGCCAAGTTTACAACTTCTCACAAACACTTTCCGCTCCAGGCGGCAGGCCCCTCATAGCCGGCCGACCGGGGCAAATCCCAAGGAAAGGAGACCTCTCACCATGCGCAACTATGAAGTGGCTTTTATCATCCATCCCGAAGTGGACGATGAAGGCGTTGGCGCGCTTACGGAAAAAGTGCAAGGCTGGATCACGTCCGGCGGCGGCTCGATTGAAAAAGTCGAGCGGCAGGGCCGCAAGAAACTGGCCTACGAAATCCGCAAACAGCGCGAAGGGCATTACGTTTTGCTATACACCAAAATGAACGCCGGGACGCCGCTCGAAGTGGAACGCAACCTGCGCCTCACCGAGCAGATTATGCGCTTTATGATCGTGCGGCTCGACGCCGAGCCGGCCGCGCCGGTTCAGCCGGCGCCGGAAGAGCCGGCCCCGGCCTCGGCCTAAATTATCGAGACCCGTTATCAGACACGAGAGGAGTGACCCATGAGTAGAGGCTTAAACAAAGTCATGATCATTGGCAACCTCGGACGCGACCCGGAGATGCGCTACACTCCGGCCGGGCATCCAGTCACCACGTTCACCGTGGCCTGTTCGCGAATGTGGAGCACTCCTGACGGCGAACGGCGCGAAGAAACCGAATGGTTCAACGTCGTCGCCTGGAACAAACTGGCCGAGACCTGCAAACAATTCCTGGTCAAAGGCTCGCACGTCTACGTCGAAGGCCGGATGCAAACCCGGTCGTGGGAGGACGCCGAAGGCAAAAAGCACTCCCGCACCGAAGTGGTGGCCAACGAGATGACGATTCTCGACAACCGTAAACATCACGCCGCCGAAAATGCGGCCCCCGAAACTCACGAACCTGAAGATGAGTTTCCGTTTTAGCAAATAGAGGAGTTAAATCGTGGACGACTATCGCCGACGAGGCTCGGAAGACGAAGAAGGTGAAGGCGACGAGCGCGGGGGACGTTACGTCCGCCGGGTCCGGGTCTGCCAGTTCTGCGCCGAGAAGATCAAAACTGTGGACTACAAGCAGTCCGATCTCCTGCGCAAGTACATCACCGAACGGGGCAAGATTCGGCCCCGCCGCCAGACCGGAGCCTGCGCCAAACATCAACGCCTGGTCACAGAAGCCGTCAAACGCGCCCGCCACATGGCGCTTCTGCCTTACACATCCGGCACTGCGTAATCACTTGAGACCTGACAGGCCGCTGCGCGAGGCTCGTCAGGTCTCCGAGACATGAACGAAAACACTCGGGCATAGGGGCCACCCTATGCCCGTTGCCATGTAGCAAAGAGGAGAGTCAGTATGACCAAAAGCAGGCCGCCTCAAGCCGGCCTTACTCGCAAACACCTGGCCCGCGCCGAGCGCGAAGCGCTTTTACGCAAATGGGTCATCGGCGTCACCGTCGGCGTTATAGCTATTATTCTAGCCATCATCGGCTACGGCCTGCTGGACTTCTACGTCCTCCAGCCGCGCCAGCCGGTGGCCAAAGTGGGCCAAGTGGGCATTTCCACCGCCGACTTTCAAAAGGCGGTGAAGTATCAGCGCGTGCAGTTGAGCCAGCAATCCGCCCAACTCTCACAAATCATCCAACTGTTCGGCAGCAATTCCAACGCCACCAGCTTTTACCAAAACCAGCTCACCCAGATTGAAAGCCAACTGAGCGACCCGAACCTGTTGGGCCGCCAGGTGCTCGACCAACTGATAGACGACGAGATCATCCGGCAGGAAGCCGAAGCGCGTGGCATCACCGTTTCGCCTGAAGAAATTGACAAGGCGATCCAGGAAGCCTTTGATTTTTATCCCAACGGGACGCCGACTCCGGTTCCCACGGCCACCTTGCCGCCTACCGAGCCGCCGACGGTGACGCCCACCAGCACCGAAGGCCCCAGCCCCACACCTTCGGCCACCACGCCGCCGACGGCCACCCCGGAGCCGACTCAAACGTCCACCGCCGGCCCCTCGCCCACGCCTTTCCCCACCTCAACACCTTATACACTTGAAGGCTTTCAAAAGGCCTTTGGGGAGACGACGACCCGCTTCAAGAATTTCACCGGCATGACCGACGCCGACTTCCGCCGCCTCTTTGAGACCAACCTTTTGCGCGAGAAGGTGACGGACGCCATTGCCGCCGACACGCCGCGCGAGATTGACGAGGCCCACGCCCGGCACATCCTGGTGGCCGACGAAGCCGCCGCAACCGACCTCATCAAGCAATTACAGGCGGGCGCCGACTTTGCAACCCTGGCCGCCGCTAACTCGCTCGACACCAGCAACAAAGACAACGGCGGCGACCTGGGCACGTTCGCGCCGGGCCAGATGGTGGCCGAGTTTGATGCGGTGGTGTTCAGCGCCCCGCTCGGCCTCTACCCTCAGCCGGTGCAAACGCAGTTCGGCTACCACATCATCGAAGTTCTCTCCCGCGAGAAGCGCGAGATGACTGACGAAGAGTTTGCTACAAAGAAGACTGAAGCCTTCGACACCTGGCTGAGCAACAAGAAGGCCGAGACCGACCTCATCACCGAATTCAGCTACTGGCAACTGCGCGTGCCCGAAGTGCCGACGGTGGCAGACGTGCTCAACCCGCCCACCACCGACACGCCCGAACCCACAGCCACGCCATAACCAATCCATAAAGCAATAGGACACGGACGCGAAGCGCGCGGATAAACGCAGATTTTTCTCATCTGCGAAAATCAGCGCGCAAGCGTCCGCGTCCTATATCAGCCGTTCGGCCTCACCACCGCCTTCACCACCCGTCCGGCGGCCACATCGTCCAGCGCCGCATTCATCTCATCCAGCTTATACTCGCGGCTGATCATCCGCTCCCAGTTCACCCGCCCGCCGTGCCGGGCCAGCACATTCACCATCCGGTAAAAGTGGCTGAAGTCTGAGCCCCAACACCCGCGAATTTCCAAATGCTTCCGGTTGATGTCGAGATGTGGGTTGATGTTGATCTCGCCGGCGTCGGTGTACTGGCCGACGATGACGTAGCGTCCGCCGTCGCGTGTCATTTGCATTCCTTCACGCACGGCTGAGGGCACGCCCGTCGCCTCAATCGTTACGTCGGCCCCCCGCCCGTTCGTCAGCGCCCGAACCTTTTCCACCCGTTCCGCCGCCGTCGTTTCACCCACGCCGATCACCTCATCCACGCCAAACGCCTGAGCCGTCGCCAAACGATTCGGCGGATCGCCCAACACCATCACCCCGCCCGCGCCTGAGAGCAAGGCCAGTATCGCCGCGTTCAGCCCCACCGGCCCACTGCCCTGCACGGCCACCATGTCGCCCAACTGAATCGCCGCCCGCTCGATGGTGTGAATGGCCGTCGGCAAACCGCACCCGCCCGCAATCAAACGCTCCGGCGGCACGCCCTCCGGCAGAAGAATCGTCTTCACCTTTGGCTTGAGATAAATGTTCTGGCTCCAGCCGCCGAGCAACCCCTCATTGGCCGAGTAGGTGATGCCGTAAACTTTGCGATGCGGGCAACGGGTGGAGGCTTTGGCGACGAGGCAATACCAGCAATTGTGGCAGGTTTCATGGACATCCAGAAAGGTCACGGTGTCGCCGACGTTGATCGGGCGACCGTCAATGTCCGTCACCGCCCCGCCCGTCTCCACCACCCGCCCCACCGACACGTGGCCGGGGATGATCGGATACGGCACACCGGCCAGGTGGCCGTGATGCAAATGCACGTCGGTGCCGCACACTTCGGAATAAATCGTCTCCAGCAAAATGCCGCCCGGCTCAACAGTGGCGGCGGGCAGGTCTTGCACTTCAATGGGTTTGTTCGGGGCAGTCATCACGGCGGCGAGAGGCATTGTTTATCTCCAATTTTGCAATTATCCGTTCAATTCGTTCAATCCGTTGACCCTTAACTCGGCGGCTGGAACGGCGCGCGCCAGTCGGGCGACTTGTGAACATGCGCAACCTTCCAGCCCTCGGCCAACTTGATGAGCACCCGGCTCTCGTTGTACGAGCGCACGCGCACGCCACTCGCCGCGCTTTGCGAGAGCATCATCGTGTAGCTGGCGATCACGGTCTCGCCGTACTGTTGCAGTTTGAGGTTGGCCAGATCGTATCGTGTACGCGGCTTCTCGGCGCCAGGCGCGCCCGTAGGATCAAGCTGGCCGCCGGCCACGTCGGGCCGGGCCGACTCGATCATCATGAAGTCGTGGAAGGGGACGCCGTCAATTCGGTGGGGAACGATGTACCACTCGTACAAGGTGAGATCGGCAGTAGTGGTCGCATGATACGTTTCCAGATCGGCGTCGAAGATGGATTGCAGGTGGCGGTGGAGGGCGGCAAGCGCTTCAGTGTTGGTTGTCATCGAGCATCTCCTGTTTAATCATCAGCTTATCCCCTTCGCCCAAACTGCCTCTCCAACAACTCCACGCTCAGGTGAATCATCGTCGGGCGGCCATGCGGGCAGGTGCGCGGCGACTGGCAGGACTCGAGGCGGCGCACCAGTTCCACCTGCTCGGCCTGTGAGAGCGTTTGCCCGGCTTTGACGGCGGCCCGCTTGCACACCCGGGCGATCAGCCGGGCTTCGATCTCGGCGGCCAGCACCGTTTCGTCCTCTTCAAAGTCTTCGACGACGACGCGCACCGCCCGCGCCGGATCGATCTGGCCCAGCACGGTGGGCAGGGAGCGCACCAAAAAGGTGTTGCCGCCGAACGGTTCGATGCTGAAGCCCAGATGATTAAGGGTCTCAACTTGGGAATGCAGAATCGCGGCGGCGGCGGGCGGCACTTCAACAGCAACCGGGTCGAGCAGAGCCTGCGAGACGATCTGGGCGGCGGCGCGTTGCAGGCTGAAGGCTTCGTAGAGCACGCGCTCGTGGGCGGCGTGTTGATCTATCAGATACAGGCCGTCCGGGCCTTCGGCCACCACGTAGGCCGCGCCGATTTGGCCGATGACGCGCAGGAGGGGGACATGGCTGGCGGGGAGAGGCGGTTGTTGGGTGGTTGGGTAGTTGGGTGGTTGCGCGCCAGCGGTTTGGAGGTTGGGGCTTGGTAATTGGTTATTAGTTATTGGAGATTGAGGCGGGATGGAGTCGGCATCGAAACGGGGCGGGATGTTGGCGAAGATGGGCTGACTGCTTCCGAAGGAGGCTGAGGGCTGATTGCTCCAGTGGGCCGGTTCGATCTGCGGCACGGGCGCGCGAAAGATCAGGGTGCGGCGCGTGGCCCGCTCGACGACCGAGAAGGCCTCGTCGGATCGGCGGAAGCGCACTTCGGCTTTGGTGGGGTGAACGTTGACGTCCACGTCGGCGGCTGGAACGTTGAGCATAACCAGAGCGATCGGATAGCGGCCCACCATCAACATGGTGTGATAGGCCTGCATCACCGCCGCCGAGAGTCGAATGTCCTGCACCCAGCGCCCATTTACGAAGAAGGTGATCTCTTTGCGGTTGGAGCGGTTGAGGGCCGGCGGCGAGATGAAGCCGGAGACAGTGATTGCAGGCGGCGGGTGAGGAGTGGCGGGACGCTCGCGCAGGGCCAGCGGCCACTCGTCGTCGTTTTCGGGGAGCGGTTCGGGCGCGGGGTCGGGCGCGTCGGGCGGAATGATTTCCAGCAGTTGGCGAGCCACGTCCACGCCGTAAACCGCCGCCAGCACTTCGCGCAAATCGCCGTTGCCCGACGATTGAAAGACGCTGCGGTTTTCGAAGTTGAGGCGGAAGCGGGTTGTGGGATAGGCCAGGGCGTAGCGGGTGACGAGCGCCGTGATGTGGCCGCGTTCCGCCGTCTCGGATTTGAGGAACTTGAGGCGGGCCGGGACGTTGAAGAACAGGTTCTCAACGGAGACGACGGTGCCACGCGGCGCGCCGATCAGCCCGCGGCTGATCAAGTTACTGCCCTCGAATTTCATTTGCGTGCCGTCGGCTTCGTCGGCGTGGCGGGTGATCAGGCTCGCGCGCGAGACCGAGGCAATGGAGGCCAGGGCTTCGCCGCGAAAGCCCAGCGTGTCGACCGAGAACAGATCGTCCGCCGACTGAATCTTGGAGGTGGCATGACGGGCAAAGGCCAACTCAGCCTCGGCGGCGGGGATGCCCTGACCGTCGTCCGAAACGCGGATCAATGCCCGCCCCGCCCCTTCCACGTCAACGGTGATCGTTTTTGCGCCCGCGTCGAGGGCGTTCTCCAGCAGTTCCTTCACCACCGAGGCCGGGCGCTCGACCACTTCTCCGGCGGCGATCTGCGAGGCAATGTCTTCTGAAAGCAGGCGAATGGGCATGGCGAGATTATAATTCACTCACCATGACAACAGAAACAGCAATCATCATTGGCGCCGGGCTGGCCGGGCTGGCGACGGCTTTGGAATTGCACGAGGCGGGGTGGAAGACGATGGTGTTGGAGGCCCGCCACCGCGTGGGAGGCCGGGTGTTTACCCTGCGCGACGGCTTTACCGAAAACCAGTATGCCGAAGGCGGCGGCGAGTTTATCGAAGCGTTTCATCCGCGCCTGCTCGATCTGGTCCAGCGGTTTGGGCTTCAACTTGAAACGTTGGGCGGGATGGGTGATTGGGCGCAATGGGTGGCGCTGGAAGGACGCGTTGGGCGCGCGGACGATGTGAGCCTGTGGGGCGTTGACGTTGAGGCTGAGATGAAAAAGGTTTGGGCCGCCCTGGCCGGGTTGGGCCGCCACGTGCCCGACCCGGCCCAACCCCAGGCGGCGCCGGAGGCAACTCGCCTCGACCCGCAATCGGCGGCTGACTGGTTGAGGAGCCTGAACGTTCATTCGCTGGCAAAGAAAGTCTTCACGGCCCGCCTGCGCTCGGAGTTCATCGCCGAGCCGGAGCAGTTATCGCTTTTGGATCTCGCGCGCTGGGGCGCTTTTTACTACCGCGATCCTGACGACGACAGCCCCTCGTTCAGAATCGTAGGCGGCAACGACCAATTGCCACAGGCAATGGCGAGCGCCCTGCCCGACCTGCGCCTCGGGGCGGTCGTGACCGAGATACAACAGGATGACGAAAGAGTCCGCGTCACTTACCGAGTCGGCCAGACCGTGAACCGGGCCGAGGCCGACGAGGCCGTGCTGGCGATCCCGCTTGGCCCGGCGCGGGCGATCACCTTCAAGCCGCCTCTGCCGCCCGATCATCAAGCCATGTTGAACGGGGTGACTTACGGCGCAGTCACCAAAGTGCTGATTCAATATCGCAAGCGGTTTTGGGGCGAGGGCGATTGGAATGGAAGCCTGCTCACCGATTTGCCCATCACCTGCATTTGGGAGCCGACCCGCAACCAGCGTGGCGCGGGGCGCATCCTCACCGTTTACACAGGCGCGGCCGGCGGCGCGGAATTTTCGGCCATGAGCGACGACGACCGAATCGCGTTGGCCATTGCCCAGGTGGAGCAGGCCTTTCCCGGCTCGGCCCGGCACGTGGCGGCGGGGCGAACGATGGCCTGGCGCAACGAGCCGTTTTCGCAGGGCGGCTACGCCTCTTTTGCGCCGGGCGAGGTGATGGCCTACTGGGAAACTTTGCGGCGGCCCGCCGGCCGGTTGCACTTTGTGGGCGAGCACACGGCGGTGCACCAGGGTTACATGGAGGGCGCGGTGGAGAGCGGGCAGAGGGTCGCGGGAGCGTTGAGGGCGAAAAAAGAATACGGCTTGCCTGGTTGAACTCAGACAAGCCGTGTTCTCTTTACTCTTGCGATATCTGATTTTCGGGGCCGCTACCGTCTCGCCACTTTGCCCCGCGTTACCGCCGGGGTACTTCATCCACAGCAGGCGGCTGAAGGCGTTGTAGGCGGCTTTGGCGATTCTAGGGATATCTTTCTCTTTTCATTCCGCAGTGTAGACGTCAACTGAGAGCTCACAAGCATCCTGGATCGCGTTGTCAGTTGGCTTATCTCAGCCAGATTGGTGCTTCTCCAGTTTTGACATCCCCTACTCTGAACCAACCTGCCTTATCATGTTTAGAATTTCATCAGGCAAGACACCCAAAGCTGTTGCCATTCCTAATTCAAACGCGTCAATATCCTCTTGACGTTTACTAGCGACTAGGAGTTGATCTCCTGCCCACAACTGGAATTCATTGTCAACCGCCCGCCTAGACAAATTCCAATACAAACTGTTCAAAAACTCAGTTGCTGATATATCCCTTCGTCCAGGAAGATCCCGATGCCATCGTGATCGATGTTTCATAAATATCCCTTTCATAATTCATAATCTATCTATGGCTTTTGGCCGACATAGGGTACCGGGCCAGATGAAACCACTCGATCAGTAATACCTAATGGGACCGTTGTGGGATAACGGTAGATTGATGCGGTACCGTATGTGTTTGAGAACACTGGGCTCTCCCACTTAACAGTAAGCCCAGATACATCAACAGCAACAAATGCCGTCATCTTGTCATTGTTCCATGGCGTGGTAGTGAGAGCCCGAGATAGTTTATACGATGGTGTGGCAGCTGCTTGTAAAGGTGAAATGTCAGTAAAGTATATCCCTTCACCGAAAAAAGCATTAGGACCGGTGCCGAGTGATGGCAGTATCGCTTCTGACGCTAGGATTCCGGCTAAACCCGCGGCCGATGTGTAATGGTAAAGTACTTGAGGTGCATCTGGCGGCTCACTTGCTGTTGGCGTTGGTGTCCTCGTTACCGTTGTAGTTGCTTGTGCTGCCCGTGTAGCAGATGTTCCACTGCCTTGAGATGTTGCAGTAGGGCCAGGGGTAGATGTAGCCGCTGCCTGATAGGAGAACTCGGGCGCAGAAGCGGGAGCGACCAAAAAGTCAGGGCCACCTACAAATGGAATATTTATTTGCGGCAATGTGTAGGATTGTGTGTTAGAGGTAGAGTTGCTCTTAGCGTGGCTATCATTGTGGCGACCACCACCGCCCCCTCCACATTCCGGATCAGAATATGCAGAACCACAAACCGACGCATGTCCTGTCGGGTCAATGTATTTTAGCGGGTTATTAAGTGTGTAGCCGAATCTATTCAGGCTTTGCGGATTCTTCCAATCTGGCACGACCGTATCCGCGCTCAAGAACCGCCCCAAACGCGGTGAATACATTCTCGCGCCATAGCTGTAAATGCCGCCCAGCCCTACTTCCAATTGTCCAGTGAACAGGCGCGCGGTCTTCAAATCCGCCGTCGTGATTCGGCTCTCGCCAAATAGATAATACCGCTGTTCGCCGTTGGTCACAAGATTCCCGTTCACATCCAACAATGTGCTGGCCGAGCCGAGATGGTCTTTGAGCAGGTAGTACAGCGTATTCGCGCCGCCTACAACATCAACCCGCATTGCCCCGCCGGGGTAGTAACTCGTCTTCTTCGTCACCGCGTTAGCGGCACTGTACTCAACTTCGTAGACGCCGATGTAGACCGTGTACGTTCCATCCGGCTTGACTTTCTTGACGAGTGTATTGTCGCCGTCGTACACAAACGTCGTCGTCTGCCCGCCAGTCACCACCGACATCATCATGTTCTCGGCGTTGAAGTTCTGAGCATAAGTTGTGCCGCCCTCAACCCGTTTCACCATATTGCCGTTTTGGTCGTAGCAGAAAGTATCAGAGCCAGCGGAAGTCGCGGCATGGGGTTTGCTCAACGCTCCTATAGTGGCCCCCTTTGTCAAGACACAAAAAGGGCTTGGGCTAAGGTGCAATTTGTTCCCTTGCGGGAGATTGGGTGGATACCATCGTCGTCGTAGGGGCTGTGGATATGTGGGCAGGGGGTGCCCGTCGGCTGTCCACATATCCACAGCCTGGTCGGCGTCAGTTCAGGCAGGTCGGGCTGGCGAAATAGATCTGGGCGGGTGTGCGGTAGCCCAGTGACTGGTGCG
>JACPWC010000112.1 GCA_016197225.1 Chloroflexota bacterium | reverse complement strand
TGTGATTTTGAATAACTCTAAGAAAATTTCAACTTAGCAAGTAAAAATATAAATTCTAATTAAATTTGAATGAGTTTAAGTAAATATTAAAATTTAAAATTGAAATTTAAAGGCCCAACACTCAAATCGTCGGCCAAACCGTCGTCGGCGGGGGGTGCGTGATCGGCCCCAACACTTTGATCCGCGACAGCGCCATCGGCAACGACTGCAAGATCATGGCCTCGGTGATCGAAGACGCCAAAGTGGAAGACGGGGTTGAGATCGGGCCTTACGCCCACTTGCGCCGGGGGGCGCACCTGGCCAGCGGGGTTCACCTGGGCAACTTTGGCGAAGTGAAGGACTCCTATCTTGGGCCGGGCGTGAAGATGGGGCACTTCTCGTACATCGGCAATGCCACCGTTGGCGCGCATACGAACATTGGCGCCGGCACGATCACTTGCAACTACGACGGCCACAAGAAAAGCCCGACCGTGATCGGCGAGGACGCTTTCATTGGCAGTGACACGATGCTGGTTGCGCCTGTGACTCTGGGGGATCGGGCTGTGACCGGCGCGGGATCAGTGGTGACTAAAAACATCCCGGCGGATTCGCTGGCTGTCGGCCTCCCGGCCAGAGTGATTCGGAGGAAAAGCGCGTAACACAAGATGAGCGGTTTGGCAGTTGATGTCCTGATTACATTTATCCTGGTTGGCATTGACGGCGTGCTGGCCGCGGCCCGTTCGGCGTTTTTGAATGCGCGCCGGGCGCGCCTGCAAAAAATGGCCGAGGCCGGTGAGAGCGGGGCGGCCCTGGCCCTCAAAGTGGCGCAAGACTCTGCGCCGCTGATCGCCACCATCCGGTTGGCGCAAACACTATGCCGGTTTTTTACTGCCGGGGTGGCAACGTTCTTCTTTGCTCCGCCCCTGGCGCAGTTGCTCGACATTTGGCTCTCGTTGGAGATTGCTCAAACGACGGGCATTGCCGTGGCGGCTGTGGCCGGGGTGGCCGCCATTGCCGTGGTGGTCTGGGTGGAAATGGTTCCCGAATCGTTGGTGTTGCGCGAGGCCGAGGCGTGGGCGATCCGGCTGGCGCCACTGATGCAATTTCTAGAGTGGACGTTCACGCCGTTGGTGAGGCTGTCGGTGTGGGCCTCAGGCATGATTGCCGTGCCGCTCGGCGGGCGCATGCCGCAGATCGTCACCGAAGAAGAAATCAAGACGATGGTGGACGCCGGCGAAGAGGGTGGGGTGATCGAAGAGGAAGAGAAGGACATGATCTACTCCATCTTCCAGTTCGCCGACACCCTGGCTCGTGAAGTGATGGTGCCGCGCATTGACATGCTGGCTCTCGAAGTGGAAACGCCCGTCACCGAAGCTGTGGATGCTGTGCTATCGGCGGGCCATAGCCGCATTCCGATTTACGCCGAGACGGTGGACAACATCGTCGGCGTGCTTTACGTCAAAGACCTGTTGCGCGTGTGGCACGAAGGTCAGACGCGCAGTCTGCGCGAGTTGCTGCGCCCGGCCTACTTTGTGCCTGAAGCTAAGCCGCTCGACGACCTGTTGGCCGAACTGCAACAAAAGCGCGTTCACATCGCAATTGTGGTGGATGAATACGGCGGCACGGCGGGCCTGGTGACGCTGGAGGACATTGTCGAAGAAATCGTTGGCGAGATTCGCGACGAGTACGACGCCGCCGAGGAACTGCCTTACCAGCAGATGGGCGAGGGCGATTACATTTTTGACGGCGGCATTGACATTGACGACGTGAACGATTTGCTGGAGTCGAAACTGCCCAACGACGACGCCGACACCCTGGGGGGCTACATTTACGGCCAGTTGGGCCGTGTCCCCGGCCCCGGCGACCAGTTGGCAACCGACGGGCTGATGATGGAAGTGCAGAGTGTGGCCGGGCGGCGCATCCGTAAAGTTCGGGTGCGCCACACGCCGCCTCCGGCCAAAGCCGACTCAGAAGCTGAGGAAATTGAATCATGACCGACGATGTGCGCCAGAATTTGATTGAACGGGCGTTGGCGGTTCGCCAGTGGGCCTACGCGCCCTATTCGCATTATCACGTTGGGGCGGCTCTGTTGGCCGATTCGGGCCGGATTTACGACGGCGTCAACGTCGAGAACGCGGCTTACGGAAGCAGTATTTGCGCCGAGCGCGCGGCGCTGGTGAAAGCCGTCTCTGAAGGGGAACGGCGGTTTGAGGCAATCGTCGTCGCCACCAACAACGGCGGCTCGCCCTGCGGCTCGTGCCGCCAGATGCTGGCCGAGTTCGGCCTCGATCTGATCGTGATTCTGCTGGACAAGGAAGGCAACGTCATTCGCGAAACGACTCTGCGCGAGTTGTTGCCGGATGCGTTTACGCCGGATGCACTGCTCAAGTGAGCGTACTATAATTGAGCCATGACGAATTTGCCGGTGCCGCCCGCCATTGCCAAGATTGCCCCTGATGGCAACCTCACGCCGCGCCAGATGCGGCGTATTATGATTGATATTAGTTTGCGTAAGCAGAAACCAGGCGCCGGAAGTGCTCATGAGTTTTTGATAAGGAGGACTGCCTTGAATCCGTGGCCTGATTTACGCGATATTCTCAATGGCATTGATTGGGTATTAATTGGCGGCGTCGCTACTCGCGCCTACATGCCGGAGCGAATGACGAAAGATATGGATATTCTCGTTCGGTATGACGAGGGTGATGAAGCAATTGCCCGTTTGAAACAAGCAGGATATGTTGTGGTTTCTAAATTAGCAGTGCCGGGTTATCTATTAAGCTCCCCGGAAGGGGTACAAATTGACGTTTTGTTTGGAAAATATGGGTGGCTGGAAGAAGCGCTTGCCCAACATGAATATGATCCGGCTGGTTATCCAGTTATTAGTTTGCCTTACCTTGTTGTCTTGAAATTAGCGGCTTTGCGCGCTCAGGATACGGCAGACATTTCACGTATGGTCGGTTGGGCAGATGACGAAACACTGGAAAGGGTTCGCAAGATCGTAGCCCGCTATAGCCCTGAAGACAAAGAGGATTTGGAGTCGTTGATTTTCATCGGCAAGAAGGAAACAGAAATCCCTCCGAAAGACAGCGAGGATTGATCGCTGGCAAGGTATAATCCTGCCATGCCCTCCCGTGAGCGCACCTTTCGCACCGAAGCCATCGTCCTGCGGCGCAAAGATTTTGGCGAAGCCGACCGCCTGCTGACTCTTTTTACACCCGAAGCAGGCAAGATTCGGGCTGTGGCCAAAGGTGTTCGTAAACCCAAAAGCCGTAAAGCCGGGCATCTCGAACTGTATACACGCGCAACCTTGCTCGTGGCCAAAGGCCGCGACATGGACATCATCACCCAGGCCGAGACGGTGGAAGCCTACCGGCCTTTGCGCGAGGAGCTTTTGCGTTCAACCTACGGCTCGTACTGCGTCGAACTGCTCGACAAGTTCACGCCCGACGAAGCCGAGAACAAGCCGCTCTACGATTTGCTGACCCAGGCTCTGGGCTGGCTGGCCGAGACCAACGACCTGGCGATGGCAACGCGCTACTATGAATTACAAGTGCTGGGCATGGCCGGCTACCAGCTTGAGTTGTTCCGTTGCGTGGTGAAGGGTGAAACAGTCGTTGCCGAAGACCAATACTTTAGCCCCGAAGACGGTGGCGTGATCTGTCCGCGCTGTGGCGAGAACCGGCCCGGCGTCTTTCCTATCTCGCTCAACGCGCTCAAAGTTTTGCGCTTCATGCAGTCCAACCCTTACGAAGCCCTGCGCGACCTCAAACTTCGCCCGACCGTTCACGCCGAAGTGGAGCGGGTGATCTATCGGACGATCACCTTTCACCTGGAACGGCAGTTGAAGAGCGTGGAGTTTTTGAAGCTGGTGCGAAGGACGGCAGGGTGAGATGATAACCGACAACCGTTTGGATGAGTTGAAGAAAATCTTCGTCAAGCATGGAGTGGTGCTGGCCTATCTGTTCGGCTCGCAGGCTGAGGGCTTGGCTCGCCCATCGAGCGATGTGGATATTGCAGTGTTGCTTCCAGCAGACTTCCCGAGGGTCAAGTATTTCAGCGCTCGTTTAGCTTTGATCAACGATTTGACGCAGACACTTCGCCGGAACGATGTAGATGTGATTATTCTCAACGAAGCGACGGCGCTTCTAGCCCGCGAAATTGTTCGACATGGCAAAATACTTTATGAAGACGAAGCAACGCGCCCGGCCATTGATTTTGCTGTTCGCGCAATCAGTTACTATTTGGACACGGAACATTTTCGCAAACTGGCGCTCCATTATTTGAGCGAGGATATGGAGCGTTATCGGCTTAAACGCCAATCTACAATTTTGCGGGAGAAGAAAAATGATCAAGCCTGAGGTTGTTATTGGTCTATTGAGATCTCTACGAACGCAGATCGATCCTCTTCGTCCTCTGGAAGGCTCAGACCTCAAAGAATTGACGGCGGATCCCTTGCGCTGGAACGGCATTCTTCACTTGCTTCAGGTGAGCATTGAGCATGTGACTGACATCAGCACACACCTGTTGGTTGGGAAAAACATAGATGCGCCAGATAGCCATAGGCTGATTATTCGCAAGCTGGGCGAAGCCGGTTTTTTGCCTGACGAACTTGCTGAACGGCTCGCGCCGATGGCTAGTTTCAGGAACATCGTTGTTCATGACTATCTCACAATTGATCCCGCCATCGTGGCTGACATCCTGCAAAACCACCTGAATGACTTCGATGAGTTTGCGCTGCACATTTACGATTATCTTCGCCGTGAAGGACATTTACCCTCTTCTGACGAGAAACACGAATGACTTCCCCTCTCTCCTTCCAATCTATTATCATCACTCTAGAAAAATTCTGGGCCGAACGCGGCTGCCTGATCTGGCAGCCATACAATCATCAAGTAGGCGCGGGCACGATGAACCCGGCCACCTTCTTGCGCGTGCTGGGGCCGGAACCCTGGAACGTGGCTTATGCCGAACCGTCCATCCGGCCTGATGATGGCCGCTATGGCGAGAACCCCAACCGCCTGCAACAACACTATCAGTATCAAGTCATCCTCAAGCCCGACCCCGGCAACCCGCAGGAGCTTTACCTGCAATCGCTGGAAGCGCTCGGCATCAATCCGCGCCAGCACGACATCCGCTTTGTCGAGGACAACTGGGAGTCGCCCGCGCTCGGGGCGTGGGGCCTGGGCTGGGAAGTGTGGCTCGACGGGCAGGAGATCACCCAGTTTACCTACTTCCAGCAGGCGGGCGGCCTCACCTGTGACCCCGTCTCGGTTGAACTCACTTACGGCCTTGAGCGAATCGCCATCGCTTTGCAAAACGTCAAAGGCTTCCGCGAGATTCAGTGGAGCCAGGCGCTCAAATACGGCGACGTGAACTTGCAGGGCGAGCAGGAGCATAGCAAGTATTATTTTGAGATTGCCGACGTGGAGCGCCTGCGCCAGATGTACTCGCTTTACGAAGCCGAGTGCAAAGCGGCGCTGGCCGCCGGGCTGGTTCTGCCGGCTTATGATTACGTGCTCAAATGCTCACACACCTTCAACGTGCTCGACACACGCGGCGCGATTGGCGTGACCGAGCGAGCCGGCTTCTTTGGCAAGATGCGTGGCCTGGCGCGCGAGGTGGCCGAGGCGTATGTAGAGCAACGGAAGCAACTGGAATATCCATTCCTACAAACGACAAACGAAAGGCACAGCCCGCAAACAACGCGCGAACGTCAAACGACAAAACCCAATAACCAATTACCAATAACCGATCACTCTCAAACGCTTCTATTTGAAATTGGCGTCGAAGAGTTGCCCGCCGCCGACCTCGATTCGGCGCTCGCGCAGTTGCGTGAGCTTGCCCCGAAGATGCTGGCCGAGGCGCGGCTGACTCACGGCGAGTTGAAGGTGTATGGCACGCCGCGCCGATTGGCCGTGATGGCAAAAGAACTTTTGCCGCGCCAGCCGGATGCTGAACGAATTGTGCGCGGCCCGGCGGCAGATCGGGCGTTTGATAAAGATGGCAAGCCTACTCAGGCCGCCATCGGTTTTGCCAAAAAGAACAACGTGCCGGTGGAAGCGCTGGAGGTTCGTGACAACTACGTGGTGGCCGTCGTTCGCGAGACAGGCAAACCGGCGGTGGAAGTGTTGAGCGATCTCCTGCCCAGGATGATCGCCGCCATCAAATTCGACAAGACGATGCGCTGGAACGCGAGCGGCGTTGCTTTCTCGCGGCCCATTCGCTGGTTGGCGGCCTTGCTCGGTGAGGCCGTCATCCCCTTTGAATACGCCGGAGTGGAATCGGGCAACGTCTCGCACGGTTTGCGCCCGCTCGGCTCGCCAGAGATTCGGATCGAGTCGGCGGACAAGTATTTGGAGACGATTCGGGCGAACGGGATCGTGATCGACTCGGCGGAGCGGGGGGCATTAGTAGAGTCCGGGGCCAGGCAAGTGGCGGCCGCCACTGGTGGGGAAGCTCTGATCCAGCCCGACCTGTTGGCCGAAGTCACCAACTTGATCGAACAGCCAACGCCGTTGCTCGGCCAATTCGAGTCAGACTATTTGAGTCTCCCGGATGACGTGTTGATCTCGGTGATGAAGAAGCACCAGCGTTATTTCCCCGTTGTGAAACTTGGGAAGCTTCTGCCATATTTCATCGCCGTGCGCAACGGCGACGACCAGCATCTGGACATGGTGCGCGAGGGCAACGAGCACGTCATTCGCGCCCGCTTTGCCGACGCCAATTATTTCGTGCGCGAGGACGTGAAGCAGACATTCGAAGCGTTCCGGCCCAGGCTGAGCAAGCTGACGTTTCAGGCCAGGCTCGGCTCGATGCTCGACAAGTCGGAACGCATTCACAAGCTGGCCGGCACGCTGGCGACGATGCTGGCTCTGGATGGCAACCAGAAGAAGGATGTGCTGAGGGCGGCTTACCTGTGCAAGGCCGACCTGGCGACGCAGATGGTCGTCGAGATGACATCACTGCAAGGCATCATGGGCCGCGAGTACGCTCTGCGAAGCGGCGAGACCGAGGCGGTGGCGCGGGCGATTGGCGAGCAGTATCAGAGTGTGCCGTCGAGTAAACTTGGCCTGGCTGTGGCGTTGGCCGACCGGCTTGACTCGCTGGCCGGGCTGTTCGCCGCCGGACTGGCCCCGACCGGCGCGAAAGACCCGTTTGGTCTGCGGCGGGCGGCGCTGAGCGTGGTGCAGTCGCTCATGGAGCACGAAGTTGATTTTGATTTGCGTGTGGCCTTGCGGGCGGCGGGCGCGTTCCAGCCGATCCCGTTGAGCAACGAGACTTACGATCAGATTTCGGATTTCATCGCCGGGCGCTTGCGCGTTCTATTGATCGACTCCAGCTTCCGTTACGACGTGGTGGATGCGGTGCTGGCCGAACGTTGGCACGATCCGTATCAAGCGAAGAAGTCGGTGATGGAGTTGAGTGAGTGGGTGGCCCGGCCCGACTGGCCGACGACGCTGGCCGCGTACTCGCGCTGTGTGCGCATCACTCGCGACCAGAAGCAACAGTTTGAGGTGATCCCGGCCAACTTTGCGACCGAGGCCGAGAAAAACTTGTGGGACGCCTATCAGTCCGCGCCGACCACGTTGGAAGCCGTCACTTCGGCGGACGGCTTTCTCACCGCCTTCACCCCCCTCATCCCGGCCATCACCAAATTCTTCGATGAGGTGCTGGTGATGGACGAAGACGCGAAGGTGCGCGAGAACCGGCTGGGCTTACTGCAGAAGATTGCAGGCATGGCGAAGGGCGTGGCGGAGTTGAGCAGGTTGGAGGGATTCTAAATTGCACTCCTCCCCCTCGCCAGTTATAATCCCTCCCACGTCAGTCAATCTCAAATTCTCTAATCTCCAATCCTCCAATCTCTATGCCCGGCCCCGTTGACGAAATCAAAGCCCGAATAAATGCCGTCGAGCTAATTAGCGAGACGGTGAAACTGCGCCGCTCGGGGCGGACGTTCACCGGGCTGTGTCCCTTTCACGTTCACACCAAGAACACGCCCTCGTTCGTCGTCTGGCCGGAGAGCGGAACGTGGAAGTGCTTCGGGCAGTGCAACGAGGGCGGCGACATCTTCAAGTTCGTGATGAAGAAGGAGAACTGGGGCTTCCGCGAGGCGCTGGAGTTTTTGGCCGGGCGGGCCGGGGTGGAACTCAAGCAACGCACCCAGCAGGATGTCGAACGCGAAGAAGAGCACAAGCGCCTGCGTGATCTGCTGACGCTGGCGGTGACGTATTATCAGAATTTGTTAGTCAACGCCCCGCAGGCACAGGCGGCTCGCGAACATTTACAGAAACGCGGGTTGAAGCCGACAACGCTGGAGACGTTCGAGTTGGGCTACGCCCTCCCTGCCTGGGATGCGGCGCAGAAGTTTTTCGCCGAGCGCGGCTTTACCCAAAAGGAAATGCTGGATGCCGGGCTGATCATTCAAAAAGACCCTTCGACACTCCTTTCAGTCGCAGGGCAAGTTGGCTCGACGCGCGACCGCTTCCGCAACCGGATCATGATTCCGATCCGGGACGGGCAGGGGAAAGTTGTGGGGTTTGGGGCGCGGGCGCTCGACCCGGACGACCAGCCCAAGTTCCTCAACTCGCCGCAGACGCCGCTTTTCAACAAAGGTGAAACCGTCTATGCCCTCGACCGGGCGCGCAAGGCCATCAGCGCCAGCGGCGTAGCCGTTCTGGTCGAAGGCTATATGGACGTGATGGCCGCCCACCAGGCCGGGTTCGCCAACGTGGTCTCGGCGATGGGCACGGCGCTGACTGAGACTCAACTGCGGCTGATCAAAAAATTTGCGAAGCGAATCGTGCTGGCCCTCGACGCCGACGCCGCCGGTGACAAGGCCACTTTGCGCGGCCTGTCGGTGGCGCGCGAGACGCTGGACCGTGATTACACGCCGTCGTTTGACGCGCGCGGCTTGATTCGCACCGAGAGCAAATTGCAGGCCGACATTCGGGTGTTCACTCTGCCGGAAGGACTCGACCCGGATGATGTGGTGAACAACGATCCTGAAGCCTGGCGGCAAGGAGTTGCAAACGCCACGCCCATCGTTGACTATGTGATTCGGGCGCTGACAGCGGATCACAATTTGGATGATCCCAAGATCAAGTCGGATTTGGCTGACGAGATTTTGCCGATCATCAACGATGTAGCCGACCCGGTTGAGCGTGACGCTTACCGGCAAAAGCTGGCGCGGGTGTTGAAGGTTGATGAGCGGGCGCTGGCGCAAAAAGCCGCGGCGGCTGGACAAAGTAAGAAGCAACCCCAGCAGAGGCGGCCAGCCCCGACTCCGATTCCGCCGCCGCCCGACACAGATTGGGAGGCCGAGCCGGCTCCCCCGGCTGAGGAAAGTCCATTTGCCGAATCGGCGGTTGATCGGTTAGAGTCCTACTGCCTGGGGGCGCTGGTTCGTCACCCCGATCTGGTTGCCAAAGCGGATCGACAATTACGAGCGATGAGTCTGCCGCCGCTGGCGGCGGACGATTTCAATCACACCGATTTTCAAATTGTTTTTTTGGCGCTCAAGGCGGCGCTGGATCAGGATCAGCTTGAGCCGAATGCGCACGTGTCTTTGCATTTGGAAGAGTCGCTGGCCGGACGATTGCAAGCCTTGATGGACGACTCCGAGACGATCATTGCCGAAGATCAGGAGCGGGTGGACGATGTGTTATTTGCGGTGATCCGGTTGCGCGACCGGGGCGTGGACAGCGCCCTTAACGAAGTGCGCTTTTTGCAGCAGGAAGCGCAGGATGAGCCGGAGCTGGTGGAAGTGTACCGGAACCAGGCCATGAGTTTGATTCAGGCCAAGCAAAGTTTGACGCGCGCCCGCCGGCGTTACACAAGTCGGATGGAACGGCTGAGTGAAACGGGGTGAGCCAGCGGTGAAGAACCCAAAACTACTTTCTTCGACCAAGAAGCCGCGCATGACAAAAGTGGATGACGATTCGCCGGACGAGCCTCAAATGACTGAAACACCCGAGGCCGTCAAAGAAAAAGTTGCGCTGATCCTGTCGCGCACCATCAACGTCAAACCGCCGGCTCTCAAAGCCGAGCGCGACGACGAGGACGTTGACGATCTGCTTGACGACGACCTTGACGGCGAGGAGCCGCCAGAGGAAGAACTGGAGGAGATTGCCGACGATGAGTCGTTGCGAGAAGAACGGCTGGCGCTGGCCGGGCTGGAACTTTCGGATGACCCGGTGCGGCAGTACCTCAAAGAGATCGGCCAGACGCCGTTACTGAATCCCACCCAGGAGATCTGGCTTTCGACTCAGATCGCGGCGGCGCACAAGTTGTTGAAACTGCGCAAGGCCGAGATTGTGGCCGGGCGCAACCCGGTGGGGGCGGGGGCGCTGGTGGAGGCCTGGGAGCAAATGGTGGTGGCCTGGGCCAAGGCGGTGGAAGACACAAAGCGTTTGCACAAGCCCATCGTGAATTTTTCGGCGCTGGTGATGGAGGCCGTTGACTTGCGACGGGCCTGGCAGGGCGAGAAGCCGTCGGCGTTGCGCGCCTGGCTGGACAACGGCGATTGGGGACGTGATCCGGCCTGGACGAAGGTGGCCGAGCACGGGTTTGAAGTCTTCCTGTTGTTGTACTTGATGCCCCACGCCGTCAAACTCAAACTGGAAGCGGCCACCAGGCCGCCTGAGCCGAAGACTGCGAAGCGCAAACCTAAAGGCGCAAAGAAGCCGGCTAAGAAGACGCCGGCCAAACAAAAGCTGGTGGAACTGCCCAGGACTCGTTCCATTAAAAGCTGGATGCCGGATGAGGCCGAGATCGAAGCCGAGTTCGCCGAGATCAACCAGCGGGCGGGGGAGGCCAACAACGCTCTGGTGCGGGCCAACCTGCGGTTGGTGGTGAGCGTGGCCAAACGCTACATCGGGCGCGGCATTTCGTTCCTCGATCTGATCCAGGAGGGCAACATTGGCCTGCTGAGGGCGGTGGAGAAGTTCGACCCAACCAAAGGTTTCAAGTTCAGCACTTATGCCACCTGGTGGATCCGGCAGGCCATCAGCCGGGCCATCGCCGACCAGGCGCGCACGATCCGCATTCCCGTTCACATGGTGGAGACGATTCACAAGCTGACGCGGATTCAGCGGCAGTTAACGCAAGAGTTGAGCCGCGAGGCCACGGCGGACGAAGTGGCGCTGGAGATGGAATTGCTCACGCCGGAAGAAGTGCAAACCATCAAGGCGGCCCGGCGGGCGGGCGAGCGGCCTGAAATTGATCTGGATCGCAAACTGCGGCGGGCGGCGGCCAAGGTGCGCAAGATCATGCGCCTGTCGCAGGAACCGATGTCGCTGGAAATGCCGGTGGGCGCTGAGGAGTCGAGCCTGCTTGGCGACTTCATCGAAGACGAAACGATCCCGGCCCCGGCGGATGCCGCCTCGCGGCAACTGCTCAAGGAGCAGGTGACCAACGCTTTGTCGGTGCTCACCGACCGCGAGCGCGAAGTGTTGCAAATGCGATTCGGCCTTTTGGACGGCATGGATCACACGCTGGAGGAAGTGGGCCAGCACTTCAAGGTGACTCGTGAGCGCATCCGCCAGATTGAGGCGAAAGCCCTGCGTAAACTGCGGCACCCCACGCGGAGCCGGCAGTTGAGAGATTATTTGGGTTGATCTCACCTCCTCGACAATTCCGACACTTTTTGTTTGACACCCCGATCTGCTTGTGATAATATTTACACACTCCTTCCGCGTCAGGGACAATCTGAATGCCATCAGCGCCTCTTGATCAGTTATTCAAAGATTACCTTCCCATTCTCATTCTCCTCACAGTGGCTACAGGATTGGCCTTCCTGGTTGTGATCCTCGGCCACGCTATCGGCCCCCGCCGCGACACCAAACTCAAATTGATGCCCTACGAGTCGGGCATGAACCCCATCGGGCCAGCCGTGCGGCGGATGCCGGTGCGGTTCTACCTCATCGCCGTTCTCTTCATCCTGTTTGACATCGAAGTCGTCTTCTTCCTGCCCTGGGCCGTCGTCTTTTCGCAATACGTCAGAAACGGGCAGGCGCTGTTCATCCTGTTGGAAATGTTTGTCTTTATCGCCATCTTGCTGGTGGGTTACATCTACGCCTGGAAGAAAGACGCGCTGGAATGGGAGTGATTTAGTGGTTGGTGAATAGTGGTCAGTGGTTGGTAACTGATCACTGACCACCGACCACTGATCACTGGATAACATGGGACTCGAACAAAAACTTGGCAACATGGGGGTGGTGACGATGACGCTGGAACAGGCCGTAAACTGGGGCCGCACCAACGCCATGTGGCCGATGCTCTTTGGTCTGGCTTGTTGCGCCATGGAAATGATCGGCACTCAGGCTTCGAGCTACGACGTAAGCCGCTTCGGCATGGAGTTGATGCGGGCCTCGCCGCGCCAGAGCGACTTGATGATCGTCGCCGGGCGCGTCACCCGCAAGATGGCCCCGGTGTTGCGCCGCCTCTACGACCAGATGCCCGACCCGAAGTGGGTGCTGGCCATGGGCGACTGCGCCTCCTGCGGCGGCATCTTCAACAATTACGCCATTGTTCAGGGGGTGGATGAAGTGGTGCCCGTTGACGTGTACGTCGCCGGGTGCCCCCCGCGCCCCGAGGCCCTCATTCACGGCGTCATGACCTTGCACGAGAAAGTCCGCAAGGAAAAAATCTCCAGATGGAAGTAAAGCCGATGTCCCACGTTGATAAAACAATCACAACCATTCGCGCCAAATTCCCGGAAGCGATTGACGATCTCGTCGAGTTTCGCGGCGAGAAGACGTTGGTGGTGAAGAAGGCGGCGCTGGTGGAGGTTTGCCGCCTCCTCCACGACGACCCGGAGTTGAATTACAACCTGCTCGTTGACCTGGCCGGGGTGGATTATTACCCCGACGAGCCGCGCTTCGCCGTTTCTTACATTCCTTACGCGATGGCGGCCAACGCCCGCTTCCGCCTCAAAGTGTATACGAGCGACGACGAACCGGAACTGCCGACTGTGACCGGTGTGTGGCAGAACGCCGACTGGTACGAGCGCGAGGTGTGGGACATGTTCGGAGTCCGGTTCGCCGGTCACCCCGATCTGCGCCGCCTCCTGATGCCCGCCGACTGGGTGGGCCACCCGCATCGCAAAGATTACCCGCTCGGCTACGAAGAAGTGCAGTTCTCCTTTAACTGGCGCGAGATCGACGCCAAGAAGCCTTACGCGAAAGAATAACTCATGGCTGAACTCCGCGAAATCGAAGCAACGGTAGACGAACTCAAGCACTTGTTCAGCGACCGCGCCCAGAGCGGCGAGACGATGGTGCTCAACATGGGGCCGCAACACCCCAGCACTCACGGCGTCTTGCGCCTCATTGTCGAGTTGGATGGGGAAACGGTCATCCGGGCCATTCCCGACATTGGCTATTTGCACACCGGCGTCGAGAAGAACATGGAAGCCAAGACCTACCTCAAGGCTCTGGTGATGACCGACCGGCTCGACTACCTCAACAACGTCGGCAACAATCTGACGTATTGCCTGGCCATCGAAAAGCTGATGGAGGTGCAAGTGCCAGAGCGGGCGCAGGTCATCCGGGTGTTGATGGCCGAGCTTCAACGCATCGCCTCGCATCTCGTCTGGCTTGGCACGCACAGTATTGACCTGGCGGCGATGAGCATGTTGCTCTACTGCTTCCGTGAGCGCGAGTACATTATGGACATCTTCGAGATGGTGTCCGGCCAGCGGATGATGACTTCGTACATCCGCCCCGGCGGCTTGTGGCGCGACGTGCCCGCCGGTTTTGAAGACACCGTCTCGTCCTTCCTCGACTATCTGCCAGCCAAACTCGACGATTACGAGCGACTGCTCACCAACAACCCCATCTTCAAGCAACGGACGCAAGGCATCGGTTACATCAGCGCCGAAGACGCCATCAAGTGGGGCATGAGCGGCTCGTCTCTGCGCGGGTCGGGCGTGAACTACGACGTGCGCAAGGCCATGCCTTACAGCGGCTACGAACAGTATGAGTTCGACGTGCCGCTGGAGACGGGCGGCGACGTGTATTCCCGCTTCCGGGTTCGGATGCGCGAGTTCCACGAGTCGATCAAGATTTGCCGCCAGGCCCTGGCCCGGCTCTCGAAGACCAAAGGCCCGGTGATCACCGCCGACCGCAAGGTGGCTCCGCCACCGCGCTCGGAACTGGGCACGAGCATGGAGTCGCTCATTCACCACTTCAAGCTGTGGACCGAGGGCTTCTCGGCCCCGAAGGGCGAAGTGTACGCGGCAACCGAATCGCCCCGGGGCGAGTTGGGGGTATATCTTTCAAGCGACGGCGGCCCCAAACCGCACCGCGTCCATTTCCGCCAGCCGTCGTTTGCCAATCTGCAAGCCCTCACCTTCCTCAGCGAGAATCACCTGGTGGCCGATCTGGTGGCCATCATTGGTAGTATTGATATTGTGCTCGGAGACGTGGACAGGTAGTCGAGTAGTCTTGTGGTCAAGTCGTCGGGTGGTCTGGAGGCAACATTGCTCTACGAAAAGTATCACGATCAAATTGAATCAACTCTGGCAAAATATCCCGCCGATCAGAAACGATCGGCGGTTATGCCGCTTTTGTACCTCGCGCAATCGGAGTATGGCTATGTGACGAAAGAGGCGATGGAGGAAGTGGCGGCTATTTTGGAGATTGAGCCGACTCAAGTGGCCTCCATCGTCGGCTTCTATTCGCTCTACTACGATCATCAGGCAGGCCAGCATCGTATTCAAATCTGCACCGACCTGCCGTGCGCCCTGCGCGGGGCTGACAAGTTTGCTGAAGACTTGTGCAAGAAGTTTGGCGTGAAGCTGGGCGAGACGACGAAAGACGGCCAGTTTACCATTGAGGGCGTGATGTGCCTCGCCGCTTGCGACAAAGCGCCGATGTTCCAGGTACAGAACAAGGACGGCATTTTCTACCACGAGAACCAGACGGTGGAATCGGCGGCGGCGATGATGGAAGAGTACAGGACGAAGACGAAATAACAAGTGGTGCGTATTGTGTAGTTCGTGTTGCGTATTCCGCTGGCGGGGAGCGGGCGCAATAGACGATACGCATTACGCAATACGGATTGCGGGATTATGGAACACATCGTACTGCGTCACCGGGACATCCCGGACATTGATCAGTTGGACGTGTATCTGGCCAACGGCGGCTTCGAGGCGTTCAAGAAGGTCGTCACTTCGATGAAGCCGGAAGAAGTGATAGATGTCGTGAAGGCTTCCGGCTTGCGCGGGCGGGGCGGGGCGGGCTTCCCCACCGGAGTCAAATGGTCGTTCCTCACCAAAAACCGGCCTGCCTATTACGTCGTTTGCAATTCAGACGAGTCGGAGCCGGGCACGTTCAAAGACCGCGAGATTATGGAGAAGAACCCGTTCCAGTTTTTGGAAGGGCTGATGATTGCCTCTTTCGCCGCCCGTGCCAATATAGCCTACAACTACATGCGCGGCGAGTTCTGGCCGGTGGCGGTAGAACTGGACAAGAAGATTGCCGAATTGAGGCAACGCGGCTTCCTGGGCAAGAATCTCTTCGGCACGAGCTACTCGCTCGACGTTCATCTTCATCTCGGCGCGGGCGCTTACATTTGCGGCGAGGAGAGCGCACTGTTGGAGTCGCTGGAAGGCAAGCTGGGCCAGCCTCGCCTCAAGCCGCCCTTCCCGGCGGACAAGGGCCTCTACCAGATGCCGACGGTGGTGAATAACACCGAGACGTTGACCAACGTGCCGCTGATCATCTCGCGCGGCGCAGACTGGTATCAGTCAGTTGGCGTAAAGAACAGCGCCGGAACGAAAGTGATGTGCCTCTCCGGCCACGTGAACAAGCCGGGCAACTATGAACTGCCGTTCGGGGTTACGTTGAGAGAGGTGATTTACGATCACGCCGGCGGCGTCCCCGGCGACAAAAAGGTGAAGGCGGTGATGCTGTCCGGGGCCTCGTCGGTGGTGTTGAAGGCGTCCGACGATATTCTGGATATGAAGCTGGATTACGACTCGGTGGCGGGCAAGGGCGCGGCGCTCGGCTCGGCTTCCATCATCATCATGGACGAGACGGTGGACCTGGCCTGGGTGATGCTCAAGACCTCGCGTTTCTTCAAGCACGAGTCGTGCGGCAAATGCACGCCCTGCCGCGAGGGCACTTACTGGATGTTGCACATTCTGGAGCGGCTGAACAAGGGCGAGGGGACGAAGGCCGACATTGATTTGCTTAACTCGGTGGCGAGCCAGGTTCAGAACAAATGCCTGTGTCCGCTGGGCGAGTTCGCGGTGACGCCGGTGCTCTCCAGCCTCAAGACTTTCCGCGCTGATTTTGACGGGCACGCGAAAGATGGGGGCGCAAAGCCCAAGCCGGCGGCGGCAAAGCCTGCGTCGAAGAAGGCCGAAGTGGCGGCAGGGGATTAGGCTCATTAAGGTAAAACAAATGGCCGACAACGTATCTGACCCAACGGCCAAACTGAAAAAGGCCAAGCCATATTTCATCTGGAATGCCGATCTCTCTGACGGTGATGTTCAGGCGATCTTGACCGGCCAAAAGGGCGAATTGGAAAAAGCGCAAATGATTGCCCATATCATGCAGAATGCGCGATTTGAGGATATTTGGAAGTATTTGAAAGTTGCCGATATCGTAAGCAATTGGCCTTTGATCAAACGGATGCTTTGGCCAAGAGAGTCTGGAGAATTGTGGGCCTGGGCTCTGCAAGTTTGGGGCTGGGATGTCAAGTATTTTTAGCGCCCTTGAACGCGAACTGGTAGAAGCTTTCTTTACTCTGGAAGGTTCTGAAAGCTTCGTGTTGACCGGTGGAGCGGCGCTGGCCGAGTTTTACTTTCAACATCGCCTGAGCAATGATCTTGACTTGTTCACGCTGAGTCAACAGGATTTTATTGAAGTAGGAAGGCAGTTAGATAGCTTAGCCGAGAAGACGCACGCAGAAGAAAAGCCCATTCGCACTTTGGCAACACTCAACCAAGTTTATTTCGTGCGCGATGGAAAAGAAATCAAATTGGACATAGTGCGCGATAGTGGCCCGCAGTTTGGCAATCCGCAAATCAGGGAAAGAATCCGAATCGACTCTTTGGAAAACATCGGCGCAAACAAAATAACTGCTCTATTCGGACGCGCGGCGTTTCGAGATTACGTGGACTTGTACTTCATTTTGCGAGAAGGCGGTTTTAGTTTTGAGCATTTGTTGAATCTGGCGAAGCAAAAGGACAGTGGTTTGCAGGAGTTTTATCTTGCTGGCTGGATAAAACAACAGACACCAAGATTGCAAACGCCGCCCACAATGCTGAAGCAGGTAGACTTCGATGAAATGAAGAAATTTTTTCTTCGACTGGCTGATGAATTGATGGCAGGCCAGAACCCAGACAAGTTATCGGAATAGACACTCACTATGCCTGATCTGGTCAAACTCAAAATTGACGAAGTAGAACTGGAAGTCCCCAAAGGCACGCTGGTGGTGGACGCCGCCAAGCGGGTGAACAACGACATCCCTGTGTTCTGCTACCACCCCAAACTGCAACCGGTTGGCATGTGCCGCATGTGTCTGGTGGAAGTCGGGCGGCCCCAGCGTGACCGGGCCACTGGCCAGTTGGTGTTGGACGAAAACGGCCAGCCCAAGATCGCCTACGGCGCAAAACTGGAGACGGCCTGCACCTTGCCCGTCGAGCCGGGCATGCACGTCCGAACTGCGAACGACAAAGTGAGCGCGGCCCGCAAGGACGTGGTCGAGTTCATTCTCACCTCGCACCCGCTCGACTGCCCGATCTGCGACAAGGGCGGCGAGTGCCCGCTGCAAAACCTGACGATGCGGCACGGCCCTGGCGCAAGCCGCTTCCTCTTCGGCGAGAAAATGCATCTCGACAAGCACGTTCCGCTGGGCACTGAAGAGAACGCGCTGATCTATCTTGACCGCGAGCGTTGCATCCAGTGCGCACGTTGCACTCGCTTCTCCGACGAAGTCGCCGACGACCACGTCATCGGCTTCTACGAGCGTGGGCGCAAGCTGGAGATCGTCACTTTCTCCGAGCCGGGCTTCGACTCCAAGTTCTCCGGCAACACCACCGACATCTGCCCGGTCGGCGCGCTCACCACCGCCGACTTCCGCTTTCAAGCCCGCCCGTGGGAACTGATCAACTCGGCTTCCATCTGCACCCACTGCCCGGTCGGTTGCAACCTGCACCTCAACACCCGCCGCAGCGGCCTCTCCGGCAAGTTCGAAATCAAACGGGTGATGCCCCGCCAAAACGAGCAGGTCAACGAAATCTGGATTTGCGACAAGGGCCGCTTCGGCCACCACTTCACCGCCAGCCCGGATCGGCTCACCACGCCGCTGATCAAAAAGAACGGGAAGCTCGAAGAGGCAAGTTGGGATGAGGCGCTCGATCTGATCATCAGCAAACTAAAGACGGCTGGCAGTTCGGTGGCGGGACTCGCGGGTGGCCGTCTCTCGAACGAAGACCTTTTCTCTTTCAATAAGCTGATCACTGGCCTCGGCGGCCAGACTCAACTTTATTCGCGAATGGGCGGCGGCGACCTGGTGCAAAAGGTCGGCCTGGGCGCTGGCTCTAACTTTGGCGCGATGGGCGCTGGCGCAACGATCGTCGTCGTGGCTTCTGATCTCGAAGAAGAAGCGCCGGTCTGGTGGTTGCGCGTCAAACAAGCGGCTCAACGCGGGGCGAACCTGATAGTGGTCAATGCTCGCTCGACGAAACTCGACCGCTACGCCAAGCAGAAAATCACTTACGCTTACGGCGGCGAAGCAGACGCCGTGAACGGCCTGGCCGAGACAGCCGCCAAAGCCGAGAATCTCGTTATTATGGTTGGCGGTGAAGGTATGGACTTCACTGCCTCAACCGCGCTGGCTCAGACATGCGCCAACTTGCTGGTCAACACCAGGCATGTGGGCAAGCCGAACAATGGCCTGGTTGTGGTGTGGGGCCATGCCAATGATCAGGGCGCGTGGGACATGGGCGTGAAGCCAAACGGCGAAGGTTTGCCGGAGTCGAAAGTGTTGTTTATAGCAGCGGCTGACCCGGTTGGCGACGGCCAAACCTCGCCCGGCGCTTCGTTCAAAGTCGTCACCGAACTCTTCCTCACCGCCACCGCCAAAGAGGCCGATGTCGTCCTCCCGGCCCAAGCCTTCACCGAACGCGAAGGCACGTTCACTAACGGCGAGCGGCGCGTGCAACGCTTCTACCCGGCAGTGCCGGCGCTGGGCCAGAGTTGCGCCGATTGGCAAATCTTTACCCGACTCGGCGAGAAGATGGGGCAGGGCAAGGCCAAAGCCGGCGCGGCGGCCATCATGCTTGAGATTTCCAAAGCCGTGACTCAGTATTCCGGCCTTACGTATCAATCGCTGGCTCGAGTTGAAAAGCAATTCCCGGACGTGGGCGGCGCGGACTTGTACTACGGCGGCACGGCCTTTGAGAACACAGCGGGCCTGGGCGTGCAAGCCTGAGGGGGCGGTGCTGGTGCCGCAAAGTCTTGGCGGCCCGGCGCTGGCTGGCGCGGCGGGCGCGACAGTTCGCAAGGCTGGATGAAATAACTAATAACCAATAACTAATAATTTATTTCAGTTATTGGTTATTAGTTACCGGTTATTAATTGAGCGAAGCTTATGGAACTCAGAACCTTTATCGAAGTTGGCCTGGCCGCGCTTGTCAAAAGCGTATTGCTGGCTTTTGTTCTGCTAACGTCTTTTGCCTACATGACCCTGGCTGAGCGCAAGGTGGTGGCCTGGATGCAAGTGCGCATCGGCCCCAATCGGGTCGGGCCGTTTGGCTTCTTCCAACCGCTGGCTGATGGCCTCAAGTTGTTTTTGAAGGAAGAATTGATTCCTTCCGGAGCCGATCGGGTGATGTTCGTGATCGCGCCCATCATCACGGTCATCCCGGCTCTGGTGATTTTGGCCGTCGTGCCCTTCGGGCCGCCGATTGAACTGTTTGGCTTCAAAGTGCCGCTGGTGGTCGCCGACATCAACGTGGGCTTGCTGTATATCCTCTCGGTGGCCTCCATTGCCGTTTATGGCATTGTGCTGGCCGGGTGGTCGTCGAACAACAAATACGCCATGCTCGGCGGCCTGCGCTCCTCGGCGCAAATGGTGAGCTACGAAATTGCCCTCGGCTTGTCCATCGTCGGGCCGATCCTGCTCGCCGGTTCGATGAGCGTGCAGGATATTACCCTGTCGCAGACCCGGTTGTGGAATGTAGTGCTTCAGCCGGTCGGGGCCGCCGTCTTTCTGATTGCGGTGCTGGCTGAAGTGAACCGCGCCCCGTTCGACATGCCCGAAGCCGAGCAGGAACTCACGGCCGGCTACCACACCGAATATTCAGGGATGAAGTTCGCCCTGTTCTTCATGGCCGAGTACATCAAGATGGTGGCCGTCAGCGCGATTGGCACCGCCCTCTTTTTCGGCGGCTATCTCGGCCCGTTCATCAACGAAATATCGCCCTGGGTGATTAACGGCCTGCCGGTGGGAAGCTGGCTGGCCGGTTTGCTGGGCGTGACTTATTTCAGCTTGAAAACCATTTTCTTCCTGTTCTGCATGTTATGGCTCCGGGCGACCCTGCCGCGCCTGCGATACGATCAACTCATGCGCTTTGGCTGGAAGGTGATGTTGCCTCTGGCGCTGGCGAACATCGTCATCACCGCCCTGGCCGTCGCGTTGTTCCCTGGGCTGTTGCAAGGATAAGAGGCTATTATGTTTGAAATTGTGAAAGGACTCGGCACCACCCTCAAGCACATGTTTGAGGAGCCGGTCACCATTCAATATCCCGAAGTCAAACGCCCGGTGCGCGAGCGCTTCAAGGGCCGCCACGAACTTAAGCGCTACGACAACGGTTTGGAGAAGTGCATCGGCTGCGCCCTGTGCGCGGCGGCCTGCCCGGCAGACGCCATCTTCGTCGAGGCGGCGGAGAACACCGACGATATACGTTATTCTCCGGGCGAGCGATACGCCCGTGTCTACGAGATCAACATGTTGCGCTGTATCTTCTGCGGCTTCTGCGAGGACGCCTGTCCCACCGAGGCCATTGTGCTGGAGAGTAGCTACGAACTATCCTACGTTGACCGCGAGTCGGCCATCTTCACCAAAGACAAACTCATCGTGCCGGTTCCGGCGGACGGCCAGCCCACGCCGCAGAAGGTGGAGCCAGGCAAGTTTGACCGGGCTGTTCCGGAAATGAAAGACCCAACGTAATAACCAATAACCAATTACTCTGTAGTGAGTAATTGGTTATTGGTTATTGGTTATTGCATATGACTCTCGAACTCATTCTCTTCCTTGTCCTCGCCATCATCGCCGTGACTGCCGCTCTAGCCATGTTGTTGAGCACCAACGCCATTTACTCGGCCCTGTTCCTGATCTTGAATTTCGCCGTCGTCTCGGTGTTTTACCTGATCCTGAATGCGCCCTTTATCGCCATGGTGCAGGTCACGGTCTACGCCGGGGCGATCATGGTGCTCTTCCTGTTCGTCATCATGTTGCTGGGCGCAGAGCGGTTGACTCAGCCGCAAGGTTACATGCCCTGGCAAAGGCCGCTGGCAATTTTGCTGGGCCTGGCCCTGCTCGGGGTAACAGTGACGGCCCTGGCCTCAAAAGGAGTCGGGGTTGCGCCCGAAGCCTTCCAACCGGCCATTGTCAAAGCCTTCGGCAGTCCGCTGGAGATCGGCAAGCAATTATTTACCGCCTACCTCTTCCCATTTGAAGTGACGTCGTTCCTGCTGTTGGTGGCCATGATCGGGGCCATCGTGCTGACGAAGGAAGAGAAGGCTAAACTTCAGAGACGGTCGCCCCGGCAATAACCAATTACTAATTACCAATCTCCCACGATGATCCCCACTTCCTACTACATCATCCTCTCGGCAGTCCTGTTCACCATTGGCGTGATGGGCGTCCTCGTCCGGCGCAACGCCATCATCATCTTCATGTCGGTGGAGTTGATGCTCAACTCGGCCAATTTGGCCTTCGTGGCCTTTGCCCGGCAGTTTCAACCGGCGGTGGTGGAAGCGGGCAAATCCATCATCAGTCCGACGGCCATGTCCGGCCAAATTTTTGTTTTCTTCGTCATGACGGTCGCCGCCGCCGAGGTGGCCGTTGGCCTGGCCCTGATCGTCGCCATCTTCAAAACCAAGCACTCAATTGATGTTGACCAAGTGCATCAGTTGAAAGGGTAGAGATGCAAACTCTAGTTCCCCTGATTATCGTTTTCCCTGTTCTCGGCCTGCTGATCAACGTGCTGGCCGGGAAACGTATCGGCGACCCCTGGGCGGGCATCATCGCTTCGCTGGCTTCGGGCAGTGCGTTCGTCATCGCCGTTCTGCAATTTGTCGGCCTGGCGACCACCGGCTTTGAGCCGCAAGTCGTCAAAGTGGCTGACTGGATCGTGATCGGCCAACTCAACATCCCCTGGGCCTTCCAGGTGGACACGCTCTCGGTGACGATGATGTTGCTGGTGACGGGCGTGGGCACGCTCATCCACATTTACGCCGTCGGCTACATGAAGGGCGACGAGCGCTTCCACCGCTTCTTTATCTATCTCAACCTGTTCATTGCTTCGATGCTGGTGCTGGTGGCAGGCAACAACTACGTGATGCTCTTCGTGGGCTGGGAAGGCGTTGGGCTTTGCTCTTACCTGCTCATCGGTTTCTGGTTTGATCGGGGCGAGGACGGGGTGGCGAACGCTCGCGCCGGGCGCAAGGCCTTCGTCGTCAACCGCGTGGGCGACTTTGGTTTTGCCCTGGCCATGTTCCTGATCTTCTGGACGGCAAAAACGCTCACCTTTGCCGAGGTCTTCAAATTCTTTGAAGAGAACGGGACAACCCTCGCTCCGGTTGCCACTGCCATCACTCTGTTGATGCTGGTCGGCGTGGCGGGCAAGTCGGCGCAGATCCCATTGTTTGTGTGGCTGCCCGACGCGATGGCCGGCCCGACCCCGGTGTCGGCCCTCATTCACGCGGCCACGATGGTCACAGCGGGCATCTATCTCATCGTCCGCTCCAACGTTCTCTTCAATCTTGCGCCTGCTTCGCAAATGACAGTCGCCCTCGTCGGCGCAAGCACGGCGTTTGTGGCCGGGACGATTGCGTTAGGCCAATTCGACATCAAGCGTGTGCTGGCTTACTCGACGATTAGCCAGCTAGGCTTTATGGTGGCGGCGGCGGGCATGGGCGCTTACGTGGCCGCCATGTTCCATCTGCTGACGCACGCCTTCTTCAAGGCCCTGCTCTTCCTCTCGTCCGGCTCGGTCATTCATGGCATGGAGCATGGGCATCATGCGCTCGGTCACGGCGGCGGCGGTCACGATGACTCCCACGCCCCCGCACTCCCACACGCCCCAACTCATCACGAGCCGACGTTCGACGCGCAAGACATGCGCAACATGGGCGGCCTGCGTAAGCACATGCGAACGACGTTCTGGGTCTACTTGATCGGTGCGATTGCTTTGGCCGGCGTGTTTCCATTTGCCGGATTCTGGTCGAAGGACGAAATTCTAGCCGATGCCTGGTTGATCGGGAATGAAGGCCAGTGGCACGGTTGGGCCGTCTACGGCTTGTTGACCGTGGCCGCCTTCTTCACCGCCTTCTACATGGGCCGCCAAATCTTCATGGTGTTTTACGGCGGCGAGCGCACCGAGGCGGCCAAGCACGCGCACGAAAGCCCGGCGGTGATGACCGTGCCGCTGATCATTTTGGCCGTGCTCTCGACAGTCGGCGGCGCAATGAACCTGCCGAAAATTATTCCCGGCGGCGAAGTTTTAGGTCAGTGGCTTGAGCACACGGTTGAAGTGCATGCCCTTGATTTCAATTTCGTGGTAGCTGGCATTTCCACCGTCGTAGCTCTGTCAGGCATCGGTCTGGCCTACCTGGTCTACGGCCAGAAGCCGATGATGACCATGACCGACCCGCTGCAAAGCACTGGCGGCCTGTTCCGCTTCCTCAACGGCAAGTGGTTCATTGACGAACTGTACGAGCGCCTGATCACCGGCCCGATTGAAGCCCTAAGCAGTTTCA